>JBOGGF010000266.1:0-7094 GCA_050743965.1 Acidimicrobiales bacterium | reverse complement strand
CCGTCGAGCACGATCGCGACGAAGACTCGGCGCTGGCGCGCCGTGAGCGTCTCGTCGACCGCCCGGTGCAGGGCGTCGACCAGGTCCCGCCATTCGGAGGCATCGGCGGGCTCCATGCCGAAGCGGTCGGGCAGGCGTGCCCAGTCCTCGGCGTCCAAGGAGGCCGCCGGATTGCTCCAGAAGTGCCGGCCGACCTTGGTCGACACTTCCAGGATGACGAACTTGTACGCCCAGGTGGTGAACCGGCTCTCCCCGCGGAACTGCCCGAGCTTGGCGGTGACCGCGACCAGGGCGTCGGCTGCGGCCTGGTGGGCGAGGTCGTCGAGCTCGGGGCCAGTCAGTCGCAGGCGCCCGCTGCGGCGGTGCACCTCTGCCCGGGCGATCCGCAGGAGCAGCTCGTGCAAGCGGACGACCGCCGCCTCCTTGACGGTGCCCGTGTCGCCGAGCGACGCGACCCACGCCGTGGACTCGGCGTCAAGCCCAGGGGCTGTGGTGGCGCGGGGGCCCGACGACGGGTCCGTCGAAGCCATGATCGTGATCCTACCGAGGGCCGTGGTCCTACCGGCATGACCGGAGCCGGAGCTTCACGTCTGGCCCGGGCCCGGGCCCGGGGCCGTGGCGGAGGCCGAGGCCCGAAGGCGATCAGGGATGGTAAGACCGGTCTCGCATCTGCAGCTGACCAAGTATGGCTGCTCGACGGTCGCACGGTCCTGGTGATCTTTGCCGCCCCGGCGACCTTTGCCGCCCTGGCGACCTTTGCCGGTCGGGGGTCGTCCGGGCGGTCGGCCAATGACCCTGCTCCAGCCGGGCGACACGTTTCCCCACCTCACCGTCACGCCGCCGGACGCCCCGGCACTCCAGCTCCCCGAGGCGCTGGCCGGTCACTTCGCCGTCGTCCTCTTCTACCGGGGGGCTTGGTGTCCCTACTGCAACGCTCAGTTGCGGGCGTTCGAGCGGGCGCACGACACCCTGGCCGAGCTCGACGCACGAGTCGTGGCGCTGTCGGTCGACGACGTGACCACGACCGCCGAGCTGATCGCCAAGCACGGGCTGCGCTTCCCAGTCGGACACAGTGCCGACGCCAACGCCATCGCCGAGGCCACCGGGGCCTTCGTCAACTCCGAGCCGACCTACCTGCAGTCCACTGGGTTCTTGCTCGACCCCACCGGCCAGGTGCTGGTCAGCGTGTACTCGAGCGGCGCCATCGGTCGGCTCGTGCCCGACGACGTCGCCGGCGTGCTCCGCTACCTGCGAGATCACGCCTCGAGTGCGACCGCGCGACAGGCGAACACGCGGCCGTGAGCGACATACGTTGACGGGCAATGACGTTGGGACCCCGTTCATCCATTTCGGGCCTCCCGCCGGTGTGGCATTTCGGACCGGTGATCGGCCGGCTTCCGAGCGAGGCTGACGCCGGTGAGCCATGGGACCACGTGGTGGGGCTGGCGAGCTTCGCCGGCTTCGCCGAGCTGAGGCGCAGCTTGCGGGAGCGGCCGCAACTGGCCAGCTTCGGTGTGCAACCGGACCAGGTCGGTGTCGAGGAAGACTGGCACGGTGGCAGCCGCCACATACGACTTCGGGCGTGCCATCCATGACCAGCGGTCCCGTCCCCGGCGATGGCGGCCAATCGCCTGGTCGCCCGCCGCAGCCGCCACCCGTACCCCCAGACCCCGGCGGGTACGGCTCCCCCGACCGACTGTGGCGGGCCATCGGACGCCACCGCCCGCCGGGGATCCCCCGGGCCACTGCATGGCGGAGCCCTCTGCGGGGCCCGTGGTTCACCTCGGTCCTCGGGTTCCTCCTGCTTGTCTCCCTTCCGCTGGTGATCGTCACCGGCCTGCTCGACTGGATCGCCTACGGCCCCCGGTTCCACCAGGCGATACCGGGCAACGTCGGCTATCTCCACCTGCCCATCTTCAACTGGCCGACCAGGCCGACCTGGCTTTTCCAGCTGACCGAGGGCCTCCACGTCGGTCTCGGCATCGTGCTGGTGCCGGTGGTGCTGGCCAAGCTCTGGTCGGTGATGCCGAAGCTGTTCGCCTGGCCCCCGGTGCGGTCGGCGGCCAGCCTGCTGGAGCGGCTGTCCCTCATCCTGATCGTGGGCGGCATCGCCTTCGAGATGGTCACCGGTCTCCTCAACATCCAGTACGACTACATATTCGGCTTCAGCTTCTATAGCGCCCACTACTTCGGGGCCTGGATCTTCATCGTCGGCTTCGTGGTCCACGTCGCCTTGAAGTTCCCCACCATGGTCCGGAGCATCCGGTCGCGGTCCCTCCGGACCGAGCTCCGCACCCCGCTGAGCGAGACGCGCCCGGAGCCGCCCGACGCCGAGGGGCTGGTGGCCACCTCGCCGTCGGCACCGACCATCAGCCGGCGCGCCGCCCTGGCGGTGGTGGGGGGTGGGTCCCTCATGCTGGCGGTCCTGACGGTGGGCCAGAGCATCGGTGGCGCGGCGCGACAGGCGGCTGTCCTCCTGCCACGCGGTCGCTCCTACGGGAGCGGACCCAACGACTTCCAGGTCAACAAGACGGCGGCGGCCGCCTCCATCGATCCGGCCGAGACGGGGGACACCTGGCGGCTGACCCTGACCGGAGGGCCGGAGGCGAAGGTGCTCACCCGTGCCCAGCTCGAGTCCATGGCCCAGCACACCGTCGACCTGCCCATCTCCTGCGTAGAGGGCTGGGCCACCACCCAGCGCTGGACCGGGGTCCGGCTCGCCGACCTCACGCGGGTGGCTGGCGTGCCAGACCCCTCGGCCGCGCACGTGAAGTCGCTCCAGCGAGGTGGTGCCTTCGGGCAGGCCTGGCTCACCTCTGGCCAGGTCCTGCACCCCGATTCGCTCCTCGCACTTCGGGTCAATGGCACCGACCTCGCTCCGGACCACGGCTATCCCGCCCGTGTCATCGTGCCCGCGTTGCCAGGTGTGCACTGCACCAAGTGGGTCCGGACGATCGAGCTCCAGGCCTGAAGTGAGAGGGCTCACTGCCCGGACCGTGCGGTACTACGGGGCCCACCCCGTCCATCTCCTCACGCTGATCGCCTCCTTCGCCCTGGTGGGCTACGTCGTCAGCGTGCTCGGACCGAGCCGCTGGTTGGGCTCGCACGTCTGGTGGAAGTCGATCCCGGTGTGGTTCGTCGGCTCCGTCCTTCTCCACGACGTGGTCCTCTTCCCCCTCTACGCAGTGGCCGACCGCTCGGTCGGGGCCGGGTGGCGGGCGGTGACCGGCCGGCTTCCTGGAGGTCGAGCCCGGGTCTCGCCGGTCAACTACCTGCGCATCCCGGCCATGGCCAGCGGCCTCCTGCTCGCCGTGTACCTGCCGGGCATCATCCGCCAGGGGAAGGGCACCTTCCTCCGCGCCACCGGGCTCACCCAGGAGCCCTACCTCGACCGGTGGCTGATCATCACCGCCGTCCTGTTCGGTGCCAGTGCCGTCGCCTACGCCGTCCGGGTGGGCCTGGTCCGACGCGCGTCGGTCGGACGCCGCCGACGGGCGCACATCCACGAGCGCGACCGGTAACGGACGACTTCGAGCCCATGGACCACAGAGCCGCCGCGGGCCTACTGCCCGTCCGTCCGTCCGCGCCACCATCAGCTCCTGCCTCAGCGCCCGGCCTCGCCCGCGCCCTTGCCCGTGCCCGGGAGGTAGTGGGATCCGACGTCCTCTACCGGCACATCTCCCGCGGCTCTCCCTGCTGGATGGCGGACCGGACCGGCGTCCGCCGGCGCCTCCCGACCCACCGCTGGCTGGGCGGGGACCGCTCGTCCGAGGACGACAGACGGGTCGACGACGTGATCGTCGGTCTCCGTACCGGCCCGACCATGGACGTGGGGTGCGGCCCCGGACGCTTCACCGCCGCGCTGGCCGGGCGGGGGGTACCGGCGCTCGGGGTCGACGTGTCGGCGACGGCGGTGGAGATGACCGTCGACCGGGGTGGGTCGGCGCTGCACGCCGACGTCTTCGCCCCGCTCCCGGGCGGCGGGACCTGGTCGCACGTCCTGCTGGCTGACGGAAACGTCGGTATCGGGGGCGATCCTGTCCGGCTGCTCCGGCGGGCTCGCCAGCTCCTCTGCCCCGAGGGAGTGGTGGTGGCCGAGATCGAATCTCTGCCGGTCGGCGTGTGCCGGGACCACTACCGGTGGGAGACCGACCAGGTGGTCGGACGTTGGTTCCCGTGGGCGCACGTCGGCAGCGACGCCGTCGGAGCAGTGGCCGGGTCGGCGGGCTTCCACCTGGCGGACGCGTACGAGATCTCGGGCCGGTTCATCGTCTCCCTCCAGCCGTCCTGACCACGCCCACCGTGCCGGCCTCAGATCGACCGGCTCGCCCGGCGTGGCCGCATGCGCGGCAATGAGGAGGCTGGCGGCGAGGCCCGCTGCCGCCCCGTCGACGGTGCCGAGCCCCCCATGCCGGACCACGACGGCGAAGACCGCCCGGGCAGCATGTCGAGGTGGGCGGCGGTCAGCGCGGCCGCTCCCTCCCGTCGGCCCGGGCGCCTACCGGGCGCGGCCCCCCCGGCGGCGAGGCTGGTCGTCGCCGCTGAGTGCCCGGCGGGCGGCGGCGCCGGCCAGCTCGGCGTAGGCGGGCTCGAGCAGCTCGGCCACGTCGTGGCCGGCGACGTCGACCAGGCCCCGGGCCAGGTGCCGCAGCACCGCCGCCGGCACGTCGGCCGCCTCGGGACGCACCCGCACCTCGGCGAGCTCGGGCCCGGCGCTCCAGAAGCCGCCCACGCACTCGGCGAGGGGGGGCGCGGCGGGCGAGATGTCGGCGCCGGGTCCGCTGGGTCCTGGCGCTTCGGCACCCTCCGGCGCGGTCCCGGCGGTCACGGCGGTCCCGGCGGTCACGGCGGTCACGGCGGTCACGGCGGTCACGGCGGTCACGGCGGTTGCCGGCCCTTCCGGTCCCGGTGTGCCGGGTGCCGTCGCCCGTCGGGCGCGCAGGGCGGCGAGCAACTGGTCCCGGGTCCGCCCCCGCCAGGCGAGGACGGCGAAGGGATCCCGGTCGAAGGCCTCGGCCACCAGGTAGCACACCGCGGCCACGTGCTTGCACGGGTTGGCCCAGTCCGGGCAGGTGCAGTCGGTCGTGAGCCGGGCTGTGGGGGACGGGAAGAGGGAGGCACCCTCGGCGGCGAACACGTCCTCGATCTCGTGGGGCAGGTCCCCGGCCAGGAGCCGGGCGGCGTAGCCCGCCTGGGCGCCGAGGGCGGCGGTGATCCGCTCCCAGTCCTCGTCGCCGACGGCCGGCAGGGTGAGGCCGACACGGTAGGGGGTCGTGCGGCTGCCCTGCACCTGCGCCTCGATGCGACCGGCCGTTACCGCGACCTCGATGACTTGGCCCTTGCGGGCGTACGACCGTCCCCGTGTGGAACGACCGCCCGCCATGACCGCCTCGATGGCGGCGAGGAACCGCTGCGACCACCAGGTCTCCCCGATGGCGCCCCGACGGCTCCGGGTCGTGAGCCCGCCCTCGACGGGGATGGGCTTGGCGTCGGCGAACCGCTCCCACCGCCGCGAGGACCACGGGTCCCACCCGTCCCCGTACCATTCGTCCTCCTCACCGGCCTCGCCCTCCCAGCCGCCGCCCTCCTCGCCCTCGCCACCGGCGTCGTCCGTGCCGGCGCCGGAGCCGTCGGGTGCCTGCTCGGCGGCGATCGCCTCGGAGAGGCGGCGGCGGAGCCGGCGCACCTCGGCCGGGTCCCGCTGGCCGGAGCCGCCCTCCAGCTGGGCGAGGAGGGCCTCGAGCTCCTCCCGGCCGAGCGCCGCACGGCCGCCGCCCTGGCGGCGCGGCGGCGCGGGGCGGCGGGCGGGCACCTTCCGTCCCGGCGCCTTGCGGCCGGGCGGCTTGCCGCCGGTCCGCTTGCGAGGTGGGCTCATCGCCCGCCCACCCTCTCGCCCACTCTGTCGCCCGGCCTCATGCCGCGCCCACGGTGACCGCCGAGAGGCGCAGGACGCCGGCCAGCTCGTCGGTCGACAGCTCGGTCAGCCAGCCCTCCCCGGCGCCGACGATCCGCTCGGCCAGGCTGCGCTTGGCCTCGATCATCTGGTCGATGCGGTCCTCGAGGGTGCCGGCGCACACCAGCTTGCGCACCTGGACGTCTCGCCGCTGGCCGATCCGGAACGCCCGGTCGGTCGCCTGGTCCTCCACGGCCGGGTTCCACCACCGGTCGTAGTGGACCACGTGGTTGGCGGCGGTGAGGTTGAGCCCGGTGCCGCCGGCCTTGAGCGACAGCACCATCACCGGGATCTCCTCGCCCTCCGCCTGGAAGGCCGCCACCAGCTCGTCCCGCCGCCGCCGGGCCACCCCGCCGTGGAGGAACGCCACGCGGCAGCCGAGCCGCTCCTGGAGGTGGTCCCGCAGGAGGGCGCCCATCTCGGCGAACTGGGTGAAGACGAGCGCCTTCTCGCCGCCATCGCGCACCTCCTCGAGGATCTCGACCGTGCGCTCCAGCTTGCCCGATCGTCCCGCCGCGGCCGATCCGTCCCCGAGGTACTGGGCCGGGTGGTTGCAGACTTGCTTCAGGCGGAGCAGGGTGGCGAGGACGAGGCCCCTTCGCTCGATCCCGTCGCTCTCCTCGATCCGGCGGAGCATCTCGTCGACCACCGCCTGGTAGAGGGTGGCCTGCTCCCGGGTGAGGGTGCAGAGCACCTTCATCTCCAGCTTCTCGGGCAGGTCGGTGATGATCGACCGGTCGGACTTGAGGCGGCGGAGGACGAACGGCTGGGTCAGGGACCGCAACCGCGCTGCCGCGTCCTCCTCCTTGAAACGCTCGATGGGGACGGCGAAGTGCTCCCGGAAGGCCGAGGCCGAGCCGAGGAGGCCAGGGTTGAGGATCTCCATGATCGACCACAGCTCGCCCAGGTGGTTCTCGACCGGGGTGCCGGTGAGGGCGAGGCGCCGGGCGGCCGGCAGTGCCCGGACCGCCCGGGTCTGCTTGGCCTCGGGGTTCTTCACGTTCTGCGCCTCGTCGAGCACCACCCGGTGCCATCCCCCCTGGGCGAGGGCCGCCCGATCCCGCTCGCCGAGCGGGTAGCTGGTGATCACCACGTCGGCCGAGGCCGCCGCCGCCGCCAGCTCCTCGCCCCGGGCCCGGCG
>JBOGGF010000265.1:0-7843 GCA_050743965.1 Acidimicrobiales bacterium | reverse complement strand
GCGGCCGGCACCCGCTCCTCGGCCGCGGCCGTGGCACCGTGCGCCGTCCGCCCGAACCGCACCATGTCGCCCACCCGGCGGTCCACCACGCCCCGGAAGGCGCCCGGATCGCCGACCGGCCACGTGACCGGCGTCGGCCGGAGCCCGATCTGCTCCTCGATCTCGTCGAGGAGGGCCAGAGGCTCGCGGCCGGGGCGGTCGCACTTGTTGAGAAAGGTGATGACGGGCAGCGACCGGCTGCGGCACACCTCGTACAGCTTGCGCGTCTGGGGTTCGATCCCTTTGGCCACGTCGAGGAGCATGACCGCCGCGTCGGCGGCGGCCAATACCCGGTACGTGTCCTCGGAGAAGTCGCGGTGCCCCGGGGTGTCGAGCAGGTTGAGGACGTGGTCGCGATAGGTGAACTGCAGCACCGTCGAGGTGATGGAGATGCCCCGCTCCCGCTCCATCGCCATCCAGTCCGACGTGACTCGCCGGCGCGCCCCGCGTGCCTTGACCGCGCCCGCCTCGGCTACGGCGCCGGCGTAGAGGAGGAATTTCTCGGTGAGCGTGGTCTTCCCGGCGTCCGGGTGGCTGATAATGGCGATCGTCCGCCGGCGCGCCGCCTCGCCGCCGATCGTGTCGCCACCCGGGTCGCCCATGGCCCGGGACCCTACCGTGACGGCGGCCCGCTGCTGCCGAGTCGCTCGCCGCCCCGGTCACCTGGGCCCATCAGCTCGCGCAGGGGTAGCGGGCCCGACCGCCTCAGGGGGCGAGCAACTGCACCAGGGTCTGGGCGAACGCGTCCGCCGCCTCGAAACTCCGCCCCGAGACGAGCAGCGGTGCCTTCGTCCGGTCGACGTGGACGGCCTTGTCGACCTAGGTCGCGCCGCCGTTGGCGACGATCGTCGGCCGGTTCGTGCTGTCGCTCATGTCGGTCGTGTCGTTCGTGACCACGGCTCAGCCGTGGCGGGCGACGTAGCGGTCCGGGTCCTTGTCGGCGAGGTCGATGCCCCGGGCCTCGGCGTGCTCCGCCTGGAACCGCAGCCAGTGGACACCGAGATCCTCACGCAGCGAGCCCTCGGCGTGCGCCCGGAAGTCGGGGATGGCGCCACGCTCCTCTTCGGCCATGTGGTCACTGTTCTGCTCCCGCGCGTCGAGGACGGCGTTCCACCATTCGTCGCTCCCGACCTCGCGCTCGGTCGCCCGCCGCACGGCGTCCCGGATGTCGTTGTGGTCGCCGATGGCGTCCCTCGTCTCCTCCTCGGCGTCGTCCCCACGCGGCAAGAGGCGGGGATAGAAGAGCTCTTCCTCGCTGGCAGCGTGCACCTCGAGCAGGTCGGCGACGGGCTTCCACTCACGGGCGAAGGCGTCCCGACCCGCACCGGCGGCGCGAAGGTCGTCGAGCTCGGCGAAGTGTCGACGGAAGGTCTCGTGGCCTTCGAGGATGAGGTCGCAGATGTCCGGCATGGGAAATGTGATACCCCGGACGCGGCCGCTTCTCCCACAACTGCGCCCGTTCCGCGGTCGGGATGCTCAGGTGGCGACGTGGGCGATGCCCAGCGCCCCGCAGGCGGCCAACTGGGTCGTCGCCCGGACCACGACCGGGTCGTCGTCGTCCGCCGCCCGCAGCAACGCCACGTTGATCGCCCCGAGCGTCGCCCGGACCCGCGTCCGCTGCGCGGTGTCGGGGGCCGTGGTCCCCGCCAGCAGCTGGATCAGGCGGTGGTACAGCGGCTCCGCCAGCGTCCGGACGGCGCCGTGCCGCACCGACGGGTCATTGAACAGGACCCGGATGAGGTCCCGGTGGTCGAGCACGACGTCGATGTAGCCCTCGACGATCCGGCGCCGCGCCGCGCCGTCCAGATGCGGTTCGCCCGAGGCCACCAGGACCGACAGGTCGTCGACGGCGGGCTCCATGATGGCGGCGAGGAGGTCGTCCTTGGTGCGGAAGTGGTAGTAGAGCGCGGCCTTGGTGAAACCGAGATGCTCGGCGATCTCGCGAGTCGTGGTGGCGGCAAAGCCGTGGTCGGCGATGAGGGCCACGGCGACGTCGACGATGCGTCGACGCGTCGCGTCACGCGGGTCGCGGCTCTCGCGTGCTGCGGCGCGCCCGGTGCCCGGATCCGGCTGTACCTCCCGCACCGCCACGTCTCATCCCCCGTCGTGCCGCGTGCCGTGCAGCGTGCACGACGGTTCTCACCCTACTTGACGGGCGACAAGCAAGTACCGCTATGCTCCGGGCAACGTCCGCCGGGGGGTGGGGAGGAGCGATCACATGTTCGTGCGACTGGGCCGCGGGGTGGTGCACCACCCTTGGCTCGTGATCTTGGGCTGGTTGGTCGCAGCGGTCGTCATCGTCGGCCTGTCACCCAAGCTCTCGACGACAACCAACGAGGTCTCCTTCCTGCCGAGCCACTACCAGTCGGTCCAGGCACAGAACCTCCAGAAGAAAGACTTCCCCGCCGCGGCCACGCCGCCCGCACTGGTCGTGTTCGCCCGGGCGGGCGGAGGCCAGCTGACGGCGTCCGACGCGGCCAGGGTCGACCAGATCGCCGGCCAGCTGTCAGCCGACCACATCCCGACGATCGACGCCGTCCGGCCGGGCGCCGTCTCGCCCAACCACCTCGTCCAGATCGTCGACGTCCAGATGCCCAACGCGCAGGGTCAACTGACGACGGCCCAGACGCACGCCGTCGAGTCGCTGCGGAGCCATCTGACCGCACTGGTCAAGGGCACCGACCTCCGGGCCGGCGTGACCGGATCGGCGGCCCAGCAGGTCGACCAGCAGAAGTCGGGCAGCCACGCCCAGGCGGTCGTCGGCATCGCCACGATCGGGCTCATCCTGGTCCTCCTTCTCCTCATCTTCCGCAGCCCGATCATCGCCCTCCTGCCGGTGATCACCATCGCCCTCGTCTCCCAGATCGCCACCGGCCTCATCGCGTCGGTCAGCAAGGGCTTCCACCTCAGCGTCGACACGACGATCACGACGATGCTGATCGTCGTCCTGTTCGGGGTGGGGACCGACTACGTGCTCTTCCTGATGTTCCGCTACCGCGAGCGCCTGCGAGCCGGCGAGGACACCAAGGGCGCCATGGTGAGCGCGATGGCCCGCGTGGGACCGGCGATCGCCACCGCCGCTGGGGCCGTGATCATCGCCTTCCTCGCCCTCACCTTGTCGAGCCTCAGCCTGTTCCGGTCACTCGGACCCGCCCTCGCCATCGCCGTGGCGACGACCCTCGTGGCCGGGCTCACCCTCATACCGGCGATCGTCTCGCTGCTCGGGGTGCGGGTGTTCTGGCCGTCCAAGGCGTGGAAGTCCGAGCCGACGGGCGCCCGCTTCCGCGTCCTCGGGAATGCATTGGGGCGCCACCCGGGCCGGTTCGCCGTGGGGAGCGGCGGCGTGCTCGTGGTCCTGGTGGCGTTCGCCTTCAGCTTCCACCCGACTTTCGACCTCAATTCCGGCAAGACAGCGACCACGCAGTCCACCGCCTACTCCAAGGTCCTCCAGAAGGGGTTCGCCGCCGGCGCCATCGAGCCCACCGACGTCTACCTCGAGTCGACCGGCGGCAACCCGATCCCGGCCCGCCAGCTGGCCGCCTACGGCAAGCGGCTGGCGTCGGTGGCGGGCGTGTCGACGGCCGCCCCGCCCAAGCTGGCCCTGGGAGGTTCCGTCGCCGACTACCAGGTGGTCCTCGACGCCCCGGGGCAGTCCAACACCGCCATGGCCACCGTGCGAGGTCCGCTGCAGCAGGCGGTCGACACCGCGCCGCCGGGCACCCGACCGCTCATCGGTGGCATCTCCTCGGTCTACGTCGACCTCGAGGCGGCCATGGGCCACGATTACGCCATCGTCTTCCCCGTTGCCGCCGTCCTCATCCTGCTGATCCTCGGTCTGCTGCTGCGCAGCGCGGTGGCGCCGTGGTACCTGATGGGCGCGGTCGGGCTCGGGTTCGGCGCCACCCTCGGGGCGACCGTGCTCGTCTTCCAGCGGCTCGGCTCGACACCGGGGCTCACCTTCATCCTGCCGATCGTGATGTACCTGTTCGTCGTCGCCCTGGGCACCGACTACAACATCCTCATGATCTCCCGCCTGCGGGAAGAGGCCCGCGAGGGCCTCGCCCCCCGCGCCGCGGCGGCGATGACGGTCCGCCACGCCGGGCCGACCGTGGCGTCGGCGGGCCTGATCCTGGCCGGCACCTTCGCCTCCCTCATGCTGGCCGGTGGCAGCACCCTCGTGCAGATGGGCTTCGCCATCGCCTTCGGCATAGCCGTGGCGGCCTTCGTCATGGCGATGTTCCTCACCCCGTCGGTGACCGCCCTGATCGGCCACCGGGCCTGGTGGCCGGGCCACGAAGAGCAGGGCCCGCCCGGCGAGGAGCCGCCGGTGGTGCTGGCCGGCGTGGGCGCGGCTGGCACCGGTGAGGGCGTGGGCAGCGAGGGCGTGCGCACCGATCGCTGACGCACGCCCCTGCCGGCGGGCCCGGTTGGCGGGCGGCGTCGCCGTTGTGGGACGGTCGCCCGGTGCTGGCGGGGATGCGGTCCGGGCCGGACGATCACCGCCGGCGCGAGCTGGTGCCCCTCCTGGCGGTGTCCACCGGGCTCGCCGTCGCCAGCGTCTACTACGCCCAGCCGCTCTTGCCGTTCATCGGCCGCGACCTGCACCTGAGCGCTGTAACGGCCAGCCTCGTCGTCACCTTGAGCCAAGCCGGCTTCGCCCTCGGCCTCCTGTGCATCGTGCCGCTCGGGGACCTCGTGGAACGTCGTGGGCTCGTGACCGGCCTGGTCACGGCGGCGGCCGTCGCGCTGGCCTGGCTGGGCGCCTCCACCTCGGCCGCTTCCCTCCTGCCAGCGGCCGTCGCAGTCGGGATCACGTCGGTCACGGCGCAGGTCCTCGTGCCCTTCGCCGCCTCCCTCGCCGGCGACGAGGACCGGGGCCGGGTCCTCGGCAGGGTGATGAGCGGGCTACTGCTCGGCATCCTCCTCGCCCGCACCGTCGCCGCCCTCCTGGCCGAAGCGGGGACGTGGCGCCTCGTCTACTTCGTCGCCGCCGGGGCGCTCCTCGTGCAGGCGGCCGTATTGCGCTGGCGCCTGCCGGCGTGGCGGGAGCAGCCCGGCCTGTCCTATCCGAAGCTCGTCCGGTCCGTGGGCACGCTCGTGCGCCGTGAGCCCCTGCTCCGGCTCCGGGCGCTGTACGGATTGCTCCTGTCGGCGGCCTTCAACGCCCTTTGGACGTCGGTGGCCTTCCTCCTCGACCACCACTACCACTTCTCGCTCGTGGTGATCGGACTGTTCGGTCTGGCCGGCGCCGGCGGCGTGCTGGCCGCGTCGCTGGCCGGACGCCTGTCGGACCGCGGCCGAGCGGCGGCGACGACCGGCGTGGCGGCCGCACTGCTGGTCGTGTCGTGGGCCGCCCTGTGGGCCGGCTCCTCGTTCCTCGGGCTCCTCGTCGCCGGCATCGTCGTGCTCGATGTCGGAGCACAGGGTCTGCACATCACCAACCAGGGCGAGATCTACGGTCGCCTCGACCCGCGGGCACGGAGCCGTGTGACCTCCGCCTACATGATCGCCTACTTCGTCGGCGCCGCTGCCGGCTCGCAGCTGTCGGCCACGGCCTACGGTGCGCTCGGCTGGGACGGCGTCTGCCTGGTCGGCGGGGCCTTCTCAGTGGCGGCCCTGCTCGTCTGGGCCACCATGACCGCCGCCCGGTGGCGGGGTGCCGGCCGGCCGCTGCTGCCCACCGGGCCGGGCTGACGACCTCGAAAGGTCACTACGTCGCGACCGAAGGGGTCACTACGTCGCGAGCTGCGCGGCGACTCGTGACCGGTGAGTCGGGGACCGTCCCTCGGGACCGGTCTCTCCGGACCGGTCAAGGCACCCGGGACGCCGCCTCCCCTGCCGCACCCGCGGCCTCCCGCAGCGGCTCGGTCAGCACCTGAATCTCCACCTGCCAGAGCTGTTCGATCCCCGCGCGCAGGGCGACGAACGCGCCGGCGCCGAAGCCGGCCGTCGCCGCCGCCTTCGCCTTCGCCCACGTCTCGCCACGGGCCCGCTGCAGCTCGTCCCGGACGAGCCCTGGTCTCCTCGGACAGCTGGGCCACAACGTCGGCAATCCCGGCCTGTGGGTTGGCACTGTCGGTCATGAGGTGCCTGTACCCGCCGGGCGGCGTATCGCTGCATGCGGTGCGGCCGCGGGCATGACGCCGACCCCGGGAGCCGTGGGGTCGGCGAGACCGCTATCGGTCGAGCAGCTCGACCAGTTCCGTGATCTCGAAGACTCGCCGCACGGCCTGACCGGCGCCCTGAAGGCGCATCTCATGCCCTCCGGCCACGATCACCTGGCGGGCCGCCAGCAAAGCCGCCAGTCCGCTGGCGTCCAGGAAGGTGAGCTGGGCGAGGTCGACCACTACCGAGGATCCGGCGACGCCGACCAGCGCGGCGCGCAAGGGGGCGGCGTATGCCACGTCGAGCTCGCCGTGGAGGCGGACGACGCGGTGCTCGCCGTCGCTCGCCAGCTCGATGCGGAACGATGGCCCCGGCATCGGGTCCGACCGGGAGTCGACCATCGCCGGATCAGGAGCCCAGCCGGAACCAGACGGACTTCTCGCCGCCCGAGCGGCGGGCCGCATGGCGACCGCCCCGGGCAGGTCCACCTGGACCGACCGCACCTTGTCACAGGCGCGCGTCAGGGTGAGGACCGCAGCCAGCGGATCCCCGTAGAGGGCTGCGGGCACGCGGCCGTCGTCGAAGGCGTCGCCCATGGCGACGACCAGGCCGGCGCGGCCGACGAGCGTCCGGTCGCCGTCCACCGTCCCGTCCCGCCGGACCACGGCCGCCACTGGCTGGCCGTCGATCATCCCCTCGACCACGGCGTACCGGAAGTGCGGGCGCCTCTGCCGGTGGCTCGCCGCCGATCCCACCCGCACCTCGGTGATCCGGGGCGCCAGCTCCCGGCTATGCGCCACGGCAGAGGCGGCGACGATCCGAGCCTGCGCCGATGCGGCGATGAGCCGTGCGAGATCGTCTTGTCCGGACGGCGATTCCAGAGCGCGCACTTTGGGTCCTTTCGTGTGGCTGTGACCCCCACCGCCGACACGGCAAGCCGGCTCGGCGCCGGCTGCACGCGCGCCCCTCGTGCCCGTCCCGGGCAGCGCGAGCCGCTGATCCACCGAAGGCCCTCCTCACGGATCATCACGTTGCGCGCAACCCGCCGCCAACCGGCACCACCCAGTGTAACGACGCGACCGCCGGCTGCCAACGGGTCAGATGACGTTTTCTTCCGACATCGACCTCGACCGCCGGCGCCAATCGCCCCGCTCGGTGGTGCCCGACGCCACGCCCGCGGACGTCCGCTCAGCTCGCGCCGGGGACCGTCTCAGCAACGGTGTAACCGGTCCTCGTGATTGAGGTGGACGTCGATTACTTCGTTGATGCAAACATATGTCCTGGGAAGGCGACAGGAAAGGCATTCAGCGCGCCCGAGCCAGCGCATCGAGGCCGCTCGAGTAGGCCTCCTTCTCGTTCTCCGCCCACCACGGGGCGACGTCGTGCTTGTCGTCGTTCCACTCCTTGCGGAGGCTCGGGAGGGTCCAGGGCACCACGACGGTGCGCGCCAGCTCCTCGACCGCCTCGTCGGAAGGAGCTCACCCAGCGCCGCCGAACGGACGTGGTCGCGGCGCTCGAACCGAGACTCAGACCTCCGGAAGTTGACTGAGGAATCATGCTCTGACCTGGTCATTCTGGGGCGGTGCCGTGTAGATTGCGGTAGGGACCGCCCTTGGCCGGAACAAGTCCGATTACGGGCGGCCCCCCGCACAGATCCCAGCGTGCACTGCTAATGCACTGGGCTCCTGCCTAGGGTCCG
>JBOGGF010000264.1:0-1716 GCA_050743965.1 Acidimicrobiales bacterium | reverse complement strand
GTCGACGGTCGATGCCGCGGCGGGAGGGGTGTCGAGTTCTGTCGCGTCCAGGAGGCGTACTTGGCCATAGGCACCTGTGGGTATTCTGATCGCCCTCGCTCAACGACCCCAGCGCACGAAGCAAGGCGCGCGTGTTCGTGATCGTGCGCGCCCGGCCGCACGGCCGCAGTTCCGGCCTCCAACGATCACCCAGGACAGGCCCGGCCCACCCCAGTCTGGGGCGGCAATGAGTTACGTTTGTGGCCAAGAACGTGACTATCGCTGTTCTGGTGCAGGGCGGGTGGTGCTGGCTGGGCAGTCGCTTAATGACCGGTGTGGCTGGCGACGATGCGCCCGCTTGCGCCGTACCACACAACGGTCTGCGCGGCCCAGCGGTCAGGCAATACGGCCGCGGCGATGTTGTGGTGGACGATGACGGTGGTCGTCAGTGGATGCGCGAACGGGCCAAGCCTGGATGTATGGGGCGTTCGCCCAACGCTTGGCCGGCGGGGGAACGTCCAGCGAACGCGTGCGACGCCGTCGGGAACCACCTCGATATAGACCTGATGGGCGTGCGGCGCCGAGGAGCTTGCAAGTGGGCCGGGGCTGCCGGGTCGTTCGAGTTCTGCCGGACTGGTGCAACACTCGCCGAACCCCACCTGAGGTCGACGCTGGTTGCCGCCACCGCCACGCTCGCTGATTCCGAGGCCGCGCTCGCCGTGCTGTCCTGCGGTCACGACGTAGAGCCAGACCCGGATCCCATGCGCAAGACGCACCAAGTGCGTCAGCTCGGGATCGATCACGAAGTGAGGCGGGCGGCCAGTGAGGGTGTGGTTGAAAGCTCGCGCGTCGGGAGTCTGCGGTTGGCGGAGGACCCCGAGCTTGGCGACCAACGGCTGGGTGACTGAACTCGGCTGGCGTGCCGGGCTCCGAATTGGTTGCGAGGGCGCGGCCGGCTGCTGTCCACGGACACCCAGCAGCACGACCACGACCCCGACGACGACCCCGACCGAGGCCACGAGGGCAAGCCCGCTGATCGATCGCTGTCTCCGGAGCGACCGCCGTTCTGTGATCGACCGGGGGTCTGGAGGATCAATCTCCAGATGCCGGGCGGGGTCAACGTCGCGAATCAACTGATCGAAGTCCATGCGCGTCTCCCTTGGTCGCCGTCTTCTTCAACACTGAGCTTCGAGCGCAGGTGGCCCCGGGCTCGGTGCATCCGCTGCGCGACCGCGCTCACCGAGCAGTCGAGCACCAGCGCTGCTTCGGCGTGGCTGAGTCCCTCCCAGAGCACGAGCATCAGCACCTCGCGATCGGCCGGGCGCAAGTGTTCGATCGCCTCGAGCACACGGCTGTCGTCGTCGTCTCCGGCCGCCTGCAAGCGTGTCTGCTCGGCCAGGCGAGCCGCCAGCCGTAGCCGCCGCCTGACGCTACGGCGTGCCCGTGCCACACAGTGATGGGCGACGCCGTAGAGCCACAGCAGCTCTTCGCTCTCGTCGGGCACATCATCCAGTCGCTGCCACGCGACCGCGAACACGTCCGCGGTGACGTCGGCAGCGTCGGCCTCCAGCCGCCGGCGGACGTAGGCGTAGATCGCCCGGTAGCGCCGCGCGTACAGCAACTCAAAGCGGCTCTGACGAGGATCCACAACCACGCTTATCTCCGGCACCGATCAAATCCTGACCCGATCACCCCATGTCGGCGCTGCGATGTTGGGTAGGAGACGCGGGTCAGGCA
>JBOGGF010000263.1:0-4418 GCA_050743965.1 Acidimicrobiales bacterium | reverse complement strand
GCCAAGCGCCGTGCCCGTGGCTACCGGACCGACCGTTGCTACATCGCGATGATCTACATGACCGCCGGCAAGCTCAGCTTCCGGCTACCCACTTGAAACAGCGAGGAGCCGAAAAAGCAGACAACCTTGCCTTCCTTGGCATAAGCCGGCATCCCGTACCACGTTGTCGGAGTCAGATTCGGCGCCGTTGCTTTGACGATGGCATGGATCCGCTCGGCGATGACGCCGTCCGATTTCGTCATCTCCGCGATCTTCGCGAGTACGTCGCATTCTCCGTCCACCTTCCCCGAGCGAGCCCGCCTTCGCTCGTTGAGGGTTTCCCTCATCGCAGCTTTCTCCCCGGTGGTGAGCAACTCGGATCCCCTGCTGCTGGTGCCGCGTGGCGACGTCTTTGTAGCCTCTTTTGGGCTCATGTTCTCTCTCCTCAAAGGGTGGATCAACGTAGAGGGCAAAGTATCTCCAGGACGCCGCTAACACGACCGTCCGTCCGTGTCAGGCAACCGCCTTCTTGATGAGCTCGCTGATCCTGGCTTCCGTCGCGGCGTCCAGCGAAGTGATGTTCCACACGACCGGGTGCATGTGGGCACCGTCCTCATGCGCGGGATTCACCGCTTCGCCAAAGCCGAACGCGATGAAAGCCTTGCCCGTTTTGATGTAGCAGATGTCCCTACCATCATTCACATAGAACGGGAGCCCCCAGCGTACGATCAGCTCCAGCGATGGCGCGTTCTCCCGTACGAGTCCGTGCAGACGTTGTCCAATCTCCCGGTACTGTGCGGGAGCGTCGCCGAGTTTGGCGAGCACGGCCGCATCGCCCTTCTTCGTAAACATGTGTTCCGACCTCCTTGAAGTTACGTCGCCTTCAACTGCGTGCCGCCGTACGGGCCCTGATCACCCGGCCACCCGGCGTAGCTCTTGAATCCGGACCAGGTTCCCGGCGGGATCCCGGACGGCGCAGTCCCGCACTCCGTACGGCTGCTGGGTGGGCTCCTGCACCACATCGGCGCCGCTCGCCTCGACACGCTCGAAGGTTGCGTCGAGATCGTCGGTAGCCAGGAGGATCCAGCCACACGTGCCCTTCGCCATCATCTCGGCGATGGTGTGGCGCTCCTCATCGGTGATGCCAGGGTCGGTGGCGGGTGGGGCCAGAAGGATAGAAGTGCTCGGTTGGCCGGCCGGTCCGACATTGATCCAGCGCATCCTGCCCTGGCCCACGTCATTCCTGACCTCGAAGCCGAGGATGTCCCGGTGAAACGCCATGGATGCATCGGGGTCGTCGTGAGGGAGGGCGCTGGCGTGAATGGTGATGCTCATGGGGGGCACTCTACGTCCGGCCGGCGAGCGGCGCTTCTCGATTCCTGATCGGTCGGGTCACCTGCCTGGCCACACAGGCGGGGAGTCCCGCGGTGCCACTCTCCGCCTGGCGCCGGTAGGCGCTGGGAGACATCCCGACCAGTTCGGCGAATCGGGTGCTGAAGGTGCCGAGCGACGAGCAGCCGACCTCGAAGCAGACCTCGGTGACGCTGAGGTCGCCAATGCGCAACAGCGCCATCGCCCGCTCGATGCGGCGCGTCATCAGGTAGCTGTATGGCGACTCCCCGTAGGCGAGTCGGAACCGGCGACTCAGGTGCCCGGCGGACATGTGCGCTCCACGCGCCAACCTGCCGACGTCCAGCGGCTCGGCGTACTCGCGGTCGATCTGGTCGCGGACCCGGCGTAGCACGGCCAAGCCGCTCAGGCAATGATGCGGTTGTCCCTTCGTCACGGGCAAGACCGTGCCACACGATCTTCACGAAACCGCGGGTGTCGCGGTTCACCAGTGCACACGGAACGTGGACCATGGGCAGGACGCGGCACTCACACTCGATCCCCTGCGCGTTGGCCTGCTCGTCCGTCAAGCCGGCGGCGGCCACGGTCGGGCCGATGAAGATGACCCGGGGCAGCGCGTTGAGGTCGGCCCTCAGCCCGGCGCCCTCCAGCGCGTTGCGTGCGGCCAGGTTGCCCTCGTAGGCGGCCACGTACACGAACTGCGGATGGCCGGTCACGTCACCGGCGCCGAAGACCCCGGGGTTGGTGGTGCGCAATTGCTCGTCAACCTTCAGGGCTCCATGCTCCGTCAGTTCCACGCCCGCCCGTTCCAGGCCCAGGCCGGCGGTGTTCGGACGGCGTCCGGTGGCGACTAGGACGTGGTCGGCGTCCAGTCGGCGTTCCGAACCCTCATGTTCGAAGGTGATCAGATGGCGCTGCCCCTGCCGCTCGACCGACGTGATCTTGACCCCGGTGAGAATCGAGGCGCCCTCCTCCTCGAGGGTCGCCGTCACCGTCTCCGATACCTCGGGCTCCTCCAGCGGCGTGACGCGGGGCATGGCCTCGAGGAAGGTGACCCGGCTGCCCAGGCGCAGGAAGAGCTGGCCCATCTCCAGGCCGACGGCGTTGGCGCCGATCACGGCGAGTTCCTTCGGCACCTCGCGCAGCTCGAGCGCGCTAGTGCTGGTCAGGTAGCCGTCCTCCGCCAGCCCAGCGATGGGCGGGGCGGCGGGTGAGGCACCGGTGGCGATGAGATAGCGGTGGCCGCGGATCCGCTCCCCTCCGCAATCGACGGTCTCCTCGTCCACGAACTCGGCGCGACCGTGGCAGACGGTGAAGCCGTACTCCTTGGCCAAGTCCAGGTACCTCTCGGCTCGAAGTTGGTCGATGAGCTCGGCCTTGGAGTCGACCAGGGCGCCGGGGTCGACGCCCCTGGCCGCGGTCTCGATCCCGGCGAATGGGTGATGGCCGGCCCGGAGGTAGGCGTCGGCCGGCGCGAGCATCGCCTTCGAGGGCACGCAGCCGACGTTCACGCAGGTGCCGCCGACCACGTTCGACTCCATCAGGGCTACGCGAAACCCGGACTCGGTGGCCCGGATGGCGGCGGCGAATGCGGCCGCGCCCGAGCCCAGCACGACCAGGTCATAGTCACGGTGCTTGCTCCCGACGGCAGGTTCGAAGCCGTGGTCCTCGGTCCGGATCTCCTGGGTCGCCATCGCTGCCTCCTCGTTGTCCTGTCAGTCGCTGCCTCAATGGTATCGTGTTTACCAGATATGAACCCCCTCCTGCCGCTGCTGCCCCAGACCGAGCCGGTGGCGGCGGCCCGCTTCTTCCGGGTGCTCGGTGACCCCATCAGGCTTCGCATCCTCGAGCTGCTCCAAGAGCGGAGCGCGGTGCCCGTGGGCGAACTGGTGGCACGGATCGGCCAACCCCAGCCCCGGGTGAGCACCCACCTCGCCTGCCTGCGCCATTGCGGGTTCGTCACCGCCGAGCGGCGTGGCAAGGAGGTCTACTACCGGCTCGCCCTGGAGGGACTCGACGCGGTCCTCGGCAGGGCAGGGGATGCCATGGCGCCGATCAGCGAGCGGCTCGCCACCTGTACCCGGATCGGGCCGGATTGGGTCTGATGGAAGGCCGGAAAGGCGACTGAGAAGCTGCGCAAGAACCGCCAGGTACCGAGCACTGGGTTCATCTGCGGAGCACGAACGCCATCGAATCGACCTTCGCCACTGTCCGACCGCGGACAAAGAAGACCAAGGGCGCCGGCCGCGAGGCAATGCCGGCGGTGATCTCCTCGAAGAGCCCGGCGTGGACGGGGTCGAGGTCGTACCGTTCCGTCTCGGGGTCGGGGCGAGCGGAAGCGGACGGGGGCGCCGTCGGGAAGATGCATCGCGCCGCCTGCCTTGTCGCCGCGGCGGTCGTGGGCCCGGAAGGGGGGTGGTTCGGAGCGACGTACCGTACGAACCGGTCCTGTCGAGATCAGGCGGCGCTCAATTCACGCCGCCGAGCAGAACTCGAAGTTGCCAAGGTTGAGGTAGGGGGTTCGAAGCAAAGTCTCCCGCTCCAGCATCCCTTTGACCACAAGATGTTGTGGTCATTAACGACTACTACATGAAAGTTCCCGGACCGACGGCGGCTCGCCCAAGTGGCGCGTCATCAAGTTGGCGACGGAAGGTCAAGCGGAGATTCCGACGGGGAGGGCCTCAGACCGTTCGCAATGCCACGGTGGGCGGCATCCGTGACGCCCGAACCGCCGGCATAAGGCCAGCGAACGCGCCGATCAGCAGCGCCGAGGCGATGCCGCCCGACCACGCCTCGACGGGGATGACGATGGCCCAGCCCTTCGAGCTGGCATAGACAGCCGTTGCCGCGGCCCCGGCCAGGACGCCGACGGCGCCGCCCATGACCGCGAGCAGGATCGACTCGGCGAGGAACTGCGTCCGGATCTGGTTCTTTGTCGCACCGAGGGCGCGACGGAGGCCGATCTCCGAGCGGCGTTCCAGAACCGAAATGATCATAATATTGGCGACGCCGACGGCACCCACGATCAGCGCCACGACCCCGAGCCCGAGAAAGAGGCTGTCGAACGCCCCCGCCGCGGCGGCTCGGGC
>JBOGGF010000262.1:0-2579 GCA_050743965.1 Acidimicrobiales bacterium | reverse complement strand
CGCCGGCGCCCGCGACCCCGCCGGCGACCCACGAGCCGAGCGGCGCGTGGCGCGCCCATACCGCCAGCTCCTCGGCTCTCGGGCCGTCGCGCACCTCCCGGCGGCGGTCCAGCACCATCGTCGCCTGGCGACGGGCGTCCCACATCGGCCAGTGACCGAGGCTCTCGTGCGAGGGATCGCCCGTCCGGGCGAAGGCGGCCCACGCCGCCCGCATGTCGGCGGAGAGCACCTCGGCCTCCGGCCCCCCGCCGGAGAATTGCGCCACCCGTGGGTCGCGGACCGAGCCGAAGACGAACGGGATGTCCAGGGCGTGGCACGACCCGAGCGCGCCGCCGAACGCTGGGCTCTCCCAGGCAAAGAGGTACACGAAGGCGGGGGCGCCATAGTGGCGCTGCGCCGCGGCCAGCTGGAGCGAGGGCCACCGGAACACCAGGTCGGTCCCGGCCCCGATCCACAGGTCCCGCGGCGTCACCGCCTCGCCGCGGGCCTCCCGCACGGCACGGTAGGCGGCGACCACCTCGCCGGTGGGCACGCCGGGCGCCGACCGGGCGAGCAGCCGGTGCAGGCCGCGCTCGTCGAGACGAGCCTGGCGCCGGTCGGCGAGCACGAAGAACGCCAGCTCATCCCGGGTCGTGCCGACGAGCACGGGGATGCTGGCCGCCCGCCCGGCACCGATCGCCGGCGCCGGTGCGACGGGAAGCGAGACGCCGTCGACCACCGGCTGGAGCGGCAGGGGAAGCTCGCCGGGTCCGGCCGGGCGGTCCTGGAGCTGGCCGACCGCGTCGACCAGGTCCTCGGCCGGGACCGCCTCGAGCCGCGCCCGGTCGACGGCGTCGAGCCCGAGCCCGAGCCCGGCCACGAGGTCCACGGCCACCTCGGCGGCCCGGTCGGCATCGAAGCTGTACGGCGGGCCGCTCTGGACGATCGCCCGATGGAACAGCCCGCGCGCCGCCGGCATGGCGAGGAGCGCGCAGATGCTCATGGCGCCGGCGGACTCCCCGAAGACGGTGACGTTGCCGGGGTCGCCCCCGAAGCCGGCGATGTGGTCACGCACCCACTGCAGGACGGCCACCTGGTCGAGCAGGCCCCAGTTGCCCCAGGGGCCGCCGGGGCCGTCGGCCAGGGCCGGATGGGCCAGGAAACCGAGGGCGCCGAGCCGGTAGTTGCAGGTGACCACCACCACGTCGTGCTCGCCGGCCAGCAGCTCGCCGCGTGACAGGGTGCTCGAGCCGGTGCCACCGGTGAAGCCACCGGGGTGGAGCCACACCATCACCGGGCGCTGGCGGCCGTCGAGCCCGGGGGTCCAGACCTCGAGGTAGCAGCAGTCTTCGCTCTGGGTCTCGGGGTCACCGGGCACCGACATGCCCGGGACGGGCGGGCGCTGGGGGGCGATCGTGCCGGGCACGCGGGCGTCCCGGACCCCTGGCCAGGGCTCGGGCGGCAGTGGCGCCCGCCACCGCCGCTCACCCACCGGCGGCCGGGCGTAGGGGATGCCGGCGAACCGCCACACCGCACCGTCCCGGTGGCCCCGCACCCGGCCCGCTCGCAGGCCCACGATCCCGTCCCCGGAGCCAGCGCCCACCGTCGGCACCCTAAAGAGACAGCCGCAGACGGTCAACCTGGGGCCATCCCGTGACGATGTCCTTGGGGCGAGATGGGCGCGTCGACGGATTCACGCAGGGTCACCGCAACTTCGCCCTTGGAACCTGTGATTGAAGGGGTTACTGTGGCGAGAGTGGCAGCTGTGAACGGTCGGGGGGCACGCCGCCTCTACCTGCACGTCCTCGGGGCAGGGCTCGCGGGGATACTGCTGGCAACGGCGGGAGCCGCCGCCGCCGGTGCGACAACCACGACAGCGGGGACACCCACAGCCGCCAACCAGGCCCAGATCAACGGCACCCAGAACAAGGTGTCGAGCATCGAGGCGACGATCCTCCAGGAGCAGCAGCAGAGCGAGGCCCTCAGCCAGCAGTACGACCTCGCCCAGCAGCACGCCCAGGCGGCACAGGCCCAGTTGGCGACGACCCAGGCGACGATGGCCACGACGGAGAAGGCCATCCAGCGCGACCGGGCCCACCTCGCCGCCGCCGCCCTGCGGGCCTACGTCTACGGCTCGGCCGGCACCCAGGCCCCGGTGCTGTTCACATCGTCCTCCACCATGGTGGACAATCGCAGCGAGTACGAGAACACGGCCGTCGGCGACCTGGCCGCGGCCCGCGCTGCCCTCATGGGGGCCGAGGCCCGGCTGACCGCCGACCAGGCCAGCGAGCGCACCGAGGAGCAGCAGGCCCAGACAGCCGTCGCCCAGGCCCAGCAGCTGCAGCAGCAGAACGCCGCCGCCACTGCGACCGCCCAGGCCACCCTTCAGCAGGTGAAGGGCACGCTCGTGGCCGAGATCACCACGGCCGAGGAGCAGAAGGCCCAGCGGGAGGCCGCGGCTGCGGCAGCGGCAGCGAAGGCCGCGGCGGCAGCGAAGGCCGCGGCGGCAGCGGCCGCCGTGGTGCGCGCCGTGGGCGACACAGCCCAGACCGCCACCCTGGCCGCCAACCAGGCCAACTCCGCGGCCGGTGGCCCGACGG
>JBOGGF010000261.1:0-3349 GCA_050743965.1 Acidimicrobiales bacterium | reverse complement strand
GGGGTGATGATCGCGTGGCTGGCGGCGTGGTCCTCCCGGGCACCGGCGTCACCGCGGTGCCGGTGGTCGTCGCCGAAGCCCCGGGCACCGGCCCGGCGAGGGGCGAAAACAAGATGGCGAGGGCCAGGCTGATGCATGCAGTGCTCCGGCGGATCGCGCCTGCCTTCAACCTTCTCCCCTCTCCATCCATGATTCGGCTGTCGCTAAACGGTCGCCTCTCGACAGTGTCCTCTGGACAGTGTGAGGGTCCCGGTAGTGCGAAACATCCCCCAGATGGCAGAAAGACCTCGTTCACCCCGCGCGCCGGGTCGCCAGGTGGATCACCGGCGCCGGAGAGCACACACGGCGATCCAGATCGCCGATCCGATCCGCACCGCTCCCCGACCGATGTGGCTCCTATCGCTCAGCTGAAGGATGTCTCGGCCAAGGGCACGGCTCATGATGACTGCATGCTGATCCAGATCCGACCCCAGCAGCTCCACCCGCCGGTGGGCTCGGTCACCCGAGATGACGAGGAGGCTGTGGCGTTCTCAGGTTGGCTGGGCCTGCTCGGCGTCCTCTCCGAGCTCCTGGAACCTCCCGCGGGCGGCGGCGCTGACCAGGTCGGTCCGGGAGGTCATGGCCAACTTGGCCAGGATGTGGGAGACGTGGGTAGCGACGTACTCGGTGAGCACGGTCTCGAGGTGGCGGCGTCCGAGGATGGGCATCCGGTCGAGCACTCGCGCCGAATGGTGCCAATGACGCGCTCGCAGAGAGCGTTCGCCTGTGGCGCCCGAACGGGGTCCTGATTGACCCTGATCGTTTCCCACCGTGAGACCGAGGCTATCCATGCTCAATCCCCTTATGACTCGAGGAACCGCGTCCTCCCGTCGCTCTGCCCGATGCTGTCCCCTCATTCTGCCCGATCCAGCAGTCACCGCGGCGCCTCTTGTCACTCCGGAGGCCGCGGCCGCCTCTGGCTCTGGCTCTGGAGCATCTGGGCCAGGGATCGCATGAGCAGAACCAGACCGAAGACGAGGCCAACGAATCCAATGCCTCGCAGGGCGTCGTAGACGGCCGGCGAGTGGGTCGTGCCTGCCGCGACCAGTAGGACAGCCGACGATAGCGCCCCGATCCCTCCGATCGTCACGGTGAGAATCCTGTCGAGCCAGCCGTCTACCACTCGTTGATCTTCGCCGCCGAACCGCTCGACCTGCACGCGCATCCGACCGGCACGGAGTTGGGTGGCCAGTTCGTCGAGGTGGTCAGGCAAGCCGCGCAGCACCGGCAAGGCGCGGAGCAACTCGTGCTTGATGATGTCGTCAGTCATGCCCAACCCGCTGGAGTCGAGGTCGCCGACCAGGGCAGTGGCCTCGGTGGACATCTCGAACAACGGGTCGATGATCTTCAACGTGCCGTCTAGGGTGAGCAGCGCTCGCGACAAGGTGGTCATCGACCGGGGGACACGCAGTCCGTGCCGGCCCATCAGGGAGAGGACGGCCGGGATGACCTTCGGGTCGAAGCGGCCCCCAGTGTCCGCCTCCACCATGAGGGCGCTCAGGTCCGCCTCGAGGATCCGCAGGTCAATACTGTCCGTCCCAGCCAGGCGCCGAACGGCCCGAGCCATCAGCATCGGCTCGCCGATGGACATCCCGAGGGCTATCTCCTTGAGGGACTGTCTCGCATTGGTGTCGAGGAGCCCAACGGCACCGAAGTCGAGTAGCCAGAGCCGGCCGACCCGGTCGACGAAGACATTCCCGGGATGAGGGTCGGCGTGGTACGCGCCGCCTTGGAGCACCTGGAAGATGAAGGCTCGCAAAAGCCCCTTGGCCAGGACGTCGCGGGGCACTCCGCACGTCTCCAGGGTCTGTGCGTCGTCGACCGACTGGCCCATGATCTCCTCCATGACCAGCAGGCGGCTGGTCGATATGGAGTCGTAGACCTTGGGGATGCCGACTGAGATATCGTCGCCGGACTGAGCATCGAGCCGTTTGCTCATTGCCGACTCGCGCTGGTAGTCGAGCTCACGCGACATGCTGATGATGAGCTCTTCGGCCAGGTCCCGAAGTCCGAGACGTCGAGCGCTGGGCATCTTTCGCTCGGCGATGGAGGCCATCAACCGCAGGACAGTGGCGTCACGGCGAAGGAGATCGGTCATGCCCGGGCGTTGGACCTTGACCACCACCCGCTCGCCGCTAAAGAGGACGGCTCGGTGGGTCTGGCCAATCGACGCGGCCGCCAACGGTTCCCACTCGAACGAAGCGAACACTTCCTCCACGCGTTGATCGAGCTCGTTCTCGATCAACGGACGGACCTCGTCGGCCGGGATGGGACGAACCGACGAGCGCAGCTCTGACAGCGCTCCGATCACCGGGGGGGCCAAGAGGTCACCGCGGGTCGACGCGATCTGTCCGAACTTCACGAACATCCCGCCGGAGTCTTCGAGTGTCTGGCGAAGCCGTTCCCCGAACTCTTCGGAGGCAATGCCGTCGATCGACGCGAACCGAGGTCGAGCCAACCCGCGGCGGCGGGCGTTGCGGGAGACCTCCCAGAAGCGGCCGATGGGCGACAGAGCCTTTCTGATCCGGGAGAACGGGTGAAGGATGGCTCGCCAGCGTGACTTTGCGCCGTCCCTTTCCTTTGGAACCGCGACGATTTCGGAGATGATGGTGAACGCCATGGTAGCCAACAGGCCGAATAGCACGGCCAAGGCGAACGCCGTCGCCTTGTCGCCGTTGCGCACGGCTGCATCGGCCCCCTCCAGACCGACGATCCACCCGAGAATGCTGCAGATGAACCCGCGCACCTTTCCCGGACGGACGCTGAGGACGCGTCGGCTGGCTGCGGCCATGACGACCACGAAGGTAACGGCGATGAGCAGGCTCAACCAGCTGGTGATCAGAATGGTGACCGTCAGGGCTATTGGGTCAAACGTCACGGTCCCCCCAGCCATGGATCGGAGCCCGGCGGGCATGGGCGATGTCATCGGCCTCGAAGCGACACGCCTTGGGGTGAACGGAGGCGACGCTCAAAGCGATGGACCAAGGCCTGTGAACCCTCATGGCTACAACTCCTTCCCTTCGTGGGTCGAGCACCCTTTACCCTGATGACTCTCGGTCTGGAATACGTCTGGCCGCTGCGTGTTCACGCCCTACAGCATGGTTGGCCCTACCCGTTGCCGACGATGCGGCAGATCGCCGCTTCTACAGCAACCTGCACCGAATGCACCGAATGGACGAGCGCCTTGGGGACCGGGTCGATCCGCTGATGCATGCAGTGCTCCAGCGGATCGCGCCTGCCTGCAACCTTCTCCCCTCTCCATCCATGATTCGGCTGTCGCGAAACGGTCGCATCTCGACAGTGTCCTCTG
>JBOGGF010000260.1:0-3945 GCA_050743965.1 Acidimicrobiales bacterium | reverse complement strand
GGGCAGCGGCACCGACCCCGGCGAAGGCGGCCAGGGCAGCGGCGGAGCCCGCCAGCCCGAGGGTGAGGTGCGGCGCCCGGTAGTGGAAGGTGAGGTCCCACTGCCCCGCCGGCAGGTGGACCTGCTGCACGAGCCCCCGGGCGGTCACCGCCACGTCGTGGGCCGGCCCGCCCCCCACAGGCACCGCCTCGGCCCGCCACCCTGCCAGGTAGGCCTCGCTCCGGACCACGGTGACGGGCCGGCTGGCGGACACCCGGTCGACTTCGGTCCCCCATTCGGTGGTGCGGACCCTGGTCACGTGGGACCCGGCCGGCCCGCCGGCGAGCCACACCGGCGGGCGCGCGGCACGGGTGAAGACGGCGAAGGTGCGCCAGACCCCCTCGAAGTGCCAGCCGGCCGCACCGAGGGCGCCCTGGAACGCCCCGTCGAAGGTCCACTGGCTCTGCACGGTGGACGGCGGCGGCGACGGACCGGGCGGCTGGCGCCCGGTCACCGTCGAGGTCACCGAGACCGCCCTCGCCGGGCCGGAGAGGGCGAGGCCGTAGGCGAGGACGGGGTGGGCGAACTGCACCGACCAGCCGGTGCGGTCGGGCCGGACGGTCACCGGCACCGTCCGCTCCCCGCCGTGGGCGCCCACCACCGCCACCTGCAGGGATCCCGCCGGCCGGGCCGGGCCGGACGTCACCAGGCGGGCGCTCGACACGAGCAACGGGAAGCCGAGGTACAGGACGCGGTGGCCCCTCGTGCCCGGCGCGGACGCCCCCGGGCAGGACGCCGGCGGTGCTGGTGCGCCGGTCGTGGGCGCCCCCGGCCCGAGCCCTCCGGGGGAGACGAGGATCGTCGACAGGCGCAGCGGGGCGAAGGCGCCCCGCGCCAGGGCACAAGCTGTCATCGAGTCGAGGGCGTGCGTCCCGGTGGCGGTGCCGTAGGTGTCCGACAGGATCGAGCCGTACCCCTGGACGCTGGGGAGGTGGGTGAAGGCGTTGAGATCGGGCTGGCCGACGGCGCTCGTGACCACCGGGTCGACGCCGTTCACGTCGACGATGGCGAAGCGCCCGCTCGAGCCGAGCACGGCAGCGGCCCGGGCCCGGGTGGGCTCGACCGGCTCGTGCCCGGCGTTGAGCCCGGTGACGGTGGCGACGGAGAAGGTCAGGATGTCGACCACCACGAGCGAGCCGAGCAGCACCCGGCGCCAGGGCAGGCGGCGCCAGCCGAGCACGAGGGCGATGGCGGCACCGGCCACGGCGATCTGGGCCGCCATCCAGGGGACGAGGTG
The DNA here is from genome assembly GCA_050743965.1 of Acidimicrobiales bacterium. Classification (GTDB taxonomy): domain Bacteria; phylum Actinomycetota; class Acidimicrobiia; order Acidimicrobiales; family RAAP-2; genus DAHUZJ01. The sequence continues at coordinate 2,669 of JBOGGF010000260.1, read as the reverse complement.
GTGGGCCAGGGCGCCGCCGGCGGCGCCGATGCCGAACCACCCCTCCACCGCCACCGGCGCGGCGAGCACGGCGGCGGCGAGGCCGATCGAGACTGCCGCCGGTGCCACCATCACCCCCCGGCGCCAGCCCGCAAGGCCGGCGTCGACGAGTCGGCCGGCGAGGGCACGATCGGCCCAGAAGACGAGCACCATGGAAAGGGCGAGGTCGACGATGCCGAGGTTGCGGCTCTGCAGTCGGGTCTTGCCGAAGAGGGGGACCTGGTACCAGAGGTGACCGAGCGGCGTGTAATTGCCCCAGGCGAGCAAAAGGCCGAGGACGAGGAGGGCCAGCCACAGTCCCCAGTCGGTCGATCCGGTGTCGCGCCGCCGGCCGAAGGACCGGGTGAGCAGCACGAGTGCCGCCCCCAGGGCGAGGAGGCCCACGTACCCGGTGACCTCGGGCAGGTTGTAGCGGTTGAAGTACGCCGGCTGCCCGAAGACGCCGTTGCCCCCGAAGAGGTCGGGCACGAACAGCAAGGCGCTCCACTTGAGCGGAAGTGATCCGGAGGCGAAGAACCAGTAGCTCTCGACGGCACGCTGCGATCCCCGGATGAAGGACCATCCCGGCGCGAGCTCGGCCGCGGCCAGCGCCACGCCCCAGGCCGCCGCCAGGGCCGAGAGCGCCACGTAGGCGAGCCGCCGGCGCAACCCGATCGGGACGCCGTAGGGGCGCAGCACGAGCCAGCAGCCGACGGCCGCCGCCACCATCTCCGTCTCGGCCATCGCCCGCGGCTCCCCGGTCAGCGCCTCGAGGCCGATCACGGCGGCGAGCAGGGCCACCCACCGCCACGGCGAGGCCCGAGCCCCATTGCGGCCGAGCACCGCCCACGCCAGGCGGAGCTGAGCCAGGACGAGGAAGGGCACCCACCCCATCCCCTGGATCACGCCGAGGTGGACCATCTGCCCCGACATCGCCCCGCCGAAGGCGTAGACGAGACCGCCGAGCAGGCATGCCAGCGGGCGCAGCCGGTACTGGCGGCCGAGGGCGTAGATCCCGAGCCCGGCGGCCATGTAGGTGCCGACCATGTTGGCCACCCACGCCCCGACGGGAGCGACGACGGCGAAGAGGAACGTGAGCGGGTAGAACGAGCCGGCGTTGAGACCGCCCAGCAACGGGCTCCCCGACCAGATATAGGGGTTCCACAGCGGGAGATGCCCCTGGCGCAGGACCGCGCCCGACAGCGCCCGCAACGGGAAGTTCTGGATCAGGTTGTCGCCGGCGATGGCCGGTGCGCCGAAGAGGGGCGGGACAGCGAACACGACGAGCGGGACGGCCACCAGCACGGCGACGGCCACCACGTCGGGCCGCCGGAACCAGCGAACGGGTTGGGTGGTGCCCGCCTCGGCCAGGGCGGTCGCAGCCACCGTCAGGCGGCGCTCCCCGCCAGTCCCCGCGTCGAGAAGTCCTCGGCGTCGAACGGCCCGACGGCGGACAGCGTCCGAGGCGCCTCGGCCACGGCCGCCGCGACCCGGCGGACGTCGCCGAGGGTCACGTCGTCGATGTGGGCCAGGACCTCGTCGATCCCCCACACCTCGCCGTGGAGCAGCAGGGACGAGCCGAGCCGGCCCATGCGAGCGCCCGAGTCCTCGCACGACAGGAGGGTGTCGGCCCGCAGGTTGCCCTTGGCCACCACCAGCTCGCGCTCGGTCACGCCGTCCTCCGCCAGCCGCTCGATCTCGTCGGCGACGATGCGCAGGACCTCTTCCACGTGCCCGGGTGCCGTCCCGGCGGCGACGGTGAGGGCCCCGGTGTCGTCGTAGGCGGCGCGCTCGGACCAGATCGAGTAGGCCAGGCCCCGCTCCTCCCGCACCTTCTGGAAGAGGCGGCTGGAGAGCCCGCCACCGAGGACGAGGTTGCACACGGCCAGAGCCCACCGGTCCTCACTGTGGCGCGACACCGACCGCATGCCGAGGACGAGGTGCGCCTGCTCGGTCGGGCGCCGGACGACGACCAGCGGCTCGACCGCCGGCCCCGGCGCGGGGCGCGCTGGTGCCTCGCCGCCCGGCCGGGCGCCGAAGCGCCCACCCAGTGCCGCCGCCACCGCGTCGTGGTCGCAGTCACCGGCGACCGAGACCACCACGTTGCCCGGGCGGTAGTGGTGGTCGAAGAAGCGGCGGACGTCCTCGGCCGTGGTGGACCGGACGCTCTCGGCCGTCCCCAGCGTGTCGCGGCCGAGGGCGTGGTCCGGGTAGAGCGCCGTCATCGCCTGCTCGGCGGCCAGGTCGGCCGGCTCGTCGGCGTGCATCAAGATCTCGTCGAGGATGACCATGCGCTCGGCCTCGACGTCGGCCGGCCGGAGCGCCGGGTCCTCCATGATGTCGGCGAGCACGCCCAGCCCCAGGGGGAGGTGCTCCGCCAGCAGGCGGACGTAGAAGCTCGTGTACTCCTTCGTGGTGAAGGCGTTGCAGTCGCCCCCCACCTCGTCGAGCGCCTCGGCGATGGCCGCGGCGGAGCGGTCGGCCGTCCCCTTGAACAGCAGGTGCTCGAGGAAGTGCGACGCTCCGGCGCGGTCGTCGGGCTCGTCCCGCGAACCGGTGCCGACCCAGAAGCCGATGGCGACGGACCGGACGTCCCCCATGACCTCGGTAGCCAGCCGGATGCCGTTGGGCAGGACCCCGCTGCGCGCGGC
>JBOGGF010000259.1:0-4930 GCA_050743965.1 Acidimicrobiales bacterium | reverse complement strand
TCGACCGGACCCTCAAGCGCGACGTCTACGAGCGGGCCGGCGTGCCCGCCTACTGGCTGGTCGACCCGGTCGCCCCGAGCGTCACCGTGCTCGAGCGCCGAGGCGCCACCTACGAGGAGGTCGCCACCGTACGGGGGGAAGACCACCACGAGGTGACGTTCCCCTTCCCGGTGCGTCTCGTCCCGGCGGCGTTGATCGCCTGAGCACTCGCTCCTCCGCCAACCGCTGCGACGGGACGTGATCGCGCCATCGGCTCAACGCCCTGGATCTGGTCCTCGACCTGAGCGAGGACCGCCAGGTGGTCGGTGTCGACCAGCACCTGTCGTTCCGCTTCCGCGTCACCCCAACGCCCGCCGACCGCGAATAGTGTCGCCGCATGGGCGATGGTGAGCGTCGCCGCTCGACGAGCGGCACCCGACTGGGACGTCGGCAGACCCCACGGCCGCCGGCGAGCGCCGAGCTGGGCGTGCTCGAAGAGCTCCAGGCGGTGCTCGAGACGCCGCTGGCCGACCTCATGGTCGCCGAGGACGAGCGCGCACACGTCGAGGAGCTCACCCGGGTCGCGGTCGCCAGTCCCGCCATGGGGCGGTTGCGGGAGGTGGTCGCCTTCATCGGCTCCGGGCGACCGGCCACGCAGGCGGGCAACCTGAAGGCGCCGGACCTCGTCGCCCTTTCCGCCCGGCTCGCCACCGGTGAGCGAGTGCCTGCGCGGATCAGGACCATCGACGACCTGCCCGAAACCGCTCACTCGTTCCGGTGGGCGGCGGCCGCCGAGCTCCTGGAGCGGAAGGGAACGAAGATCGTCGCCGGCCCGCTGGCCTCCCAACTGGACCGTGACCCGCTTGCCGCCTGGCTCAGCGTGGCGACCACCCTGCTCGAGCAGGGTGTGATCGGCGGCTTCCGCCCGGGCTGGCACAAGAACTACGTCGAGCTCCTCGACGTCAACGTAGGTGGCCTCCTCGTGGGCATGGTGGAATCGGGGGGCCATGCCCCACTGGCCGCCATCGAGGACGCCGCGTGGGAGATGGTCAGTACCACCTGCGGCTACGACCCCGACGACGACGCCGAACGAGCCCACGTCGTCCGCCTCGTCCTCACCATGGTCGCCCAGCTCGCCGATGTGGGCATCATGGAGCGTCACGGCGACACGGTCGAATTGACCGGCCCGGGCTCCACCATGGCCGCGGTCACCGCCGTCTTCTCCGAGGGCGGGGACGGCGGCATCGACCTGGCTGATGCCGACGCCGAGTCCGTGCTGTTGTCCTGTTCGGAGCTGTCGCCGGAAGAGACCCGAGCAGGACTAGCCGCCTGGGTCCAAGCCCGGCCAGCCAAGACAGCCGCCGAAGAGCTGTGCGCTGCGATCCTCGACGACCCGGATCTGCTGGGGCCGGGCCTGGAAGCGCTGTCCATGCTCGACCCCTCGGTCGCCCGCCCCGCCGCACGCCGCCTCCAATCCCATCCTGGCTACCGCCCCATCGTCAGCGAATGGCTCCGGGACAGCGCGCCGGGAAGCCGGAAGCGTCCCCCCCGCTGATCCTCGCGTCCGTCCCGAGCGGTTGGTCTCTGGGCAGTCGTCGACTGGTTGAACGGCACGACCACCGCCGGGGCGAGGCGAAGGCCCACCGGCGAACGGTCCGGCAGCGCAGGGCGATCAGGCTGCTGGCAGCAGGTCCTCGACCAGGGCCCGTAGGGTCTCGGCGGCCAACCCCTTGCCGTCGAGGGGCACGACCAGCTGGTGCAGGTCCTCCCGGAGGTTCGCCCCGGGGACGAGGCGCCGGAGGCGGATCTGGGCGCTGGCCGGCAGGGTGACCGGCGAGAGCCGGGCGATGGGGTGGCGGACCCCGCCCACCCGGGGCACCACGACCGAGACGTCGGTGATCCCGACCCGGAGGCATTCGGCCCGCAGGCGGGCGAGCGACAGGAGCCCCTCGGCCGCCGGCGGGGGCGGCCCGTAGCGGTCGGCCCACTCGGCCGCCACGTCGTCGACGTCGGCCACCGAGGTGACGGCGGCGAGGCGCCGGTAGGCCTCGAGGCGGGCGTCCTCGAGCGGCACGTAGCCGGTCGGCAGGTGGGCGTCGCCCGGCACATCGAGGGAGAGCGGCGGCGGCTCGGGGCGCGCCTCGCCCCGGGCCTCGGCCACCGCCTCGGCCACCATCTGGACGTAGAGGTCGTAGCCGACGGCAGCGATGTGGCCCGACTGGTCCGAGCCGAGCAGGTTCCCCGCCCCCCGGATCTCGAGGTCCCGCATGGCGATCTTGAAGCCGGCCCCGAGCTCGGTGTGCTCCCCCACCGTGCGGAGCCGCTCGTAGGCCTGCTCGGAAAGCACCCGATCAGCCGGGTGGAAGAGGTAGGCATAGGCCCGCTGGCCGCCCCGGCCGACCCGTCCCCGGATCTGGTGCAGCTGGCCGAGGCCGAGCATCTCGGCCCGGTCGACGATGAGGGTGTTGACCGAGGGCATGTCGATGCCCGATTCGATGATGGTCGTGCACACCAGCACGTCGGCCTTGCGCTCCCAGAAGTCGAGCACCACCTGCTCGAGGCTGCCCTCGTCCATCTGGCCGTGGGCGACGGTGACGCGCGCCTCGGGCACGAGGGACCCGACGCGTCGGGCAACCGCGTCGATGTCGGCCACCCGGTTGTGGACGTAGAAGGCCTGGCCCTCACGCAGCAGCTCCCGGCGGAGCGCCTCCGACACGGCGGCGTCGTCCTGCTCGCCGACGTAGGTGAGGATCGGCCGGCGGTCGGCCGGCGGCGTGTTGATGAGCGAGAGGTCCCGGATGCCGGTGAGGGACATCTCCAGGGTCCGGGGGATGGGGCTGGCGGTGAGGGTCAGGACGTCGACCCCCTCGGACATGCGCTTGACCGCCTCCTTGTGGGTGACGCCGAACCGCTGCTCCTCGTCGACGACCAGGAGCCCCAAGTCCTTGAGCCGGACGTCCTGGGCGAGGAGCCGGTGGGTGCCGATCACCACGTCGACCGACCCGTCGGCCAGCCCGTCGACGACCTTCTTCGCCTGGGCACCCGAGAGGAACCGGCTCAGCAGCTCCACCCGGATCGGGAAGCCGGCGAAGCGGTCGGCGAAGGTCTGGGCGTGCTGGCTGGCCAGCAGGGTGGTGGGCACGAGGACCGCCGCCTGCTTGCCGTCCTGGACCGCCTTGAAGACCGCCCGCACCGCCACCTCGGTCTTGCCGAAGCCGACGTCACCGCACACCAGCCGGTCCATCGGGCGGGGTAGCTCCATGTCGTCCTTCACCTCGGCGATGGCCCGGAGCTGGTCGGTCGTCTCGGTGAAGGGGAACGACGACTCGAGCTCCTGCTGCCACGGGGTGTCGGGGGAGAAGGCGTGCCCCTCGACCTCGAGTCGGCGCCGGTAGAGGGTGACGAGCTCCTCGGCCACCTCGCTCGCGGCCGCCCGGGCCCGGGCGCGCGTCCGCTGCCACTCGGCGCCGCCCATCTTCGACAGCGTCGGCGACTCGCCGCCGCTGTAGGGGGTGATGGCCTCGATCTGGTCGACGGGAAGGTAGAGCTTGTCGCTGCCGCGGAACTCGAGCACCAGGTAGTCGCGGCTGGTGCCGGCGACCATCCGGGTGGTCATGCCGGCGTAGCGGGCCACGCCGTGCTGGCGGTGGACCACGTAGCCGCCGGGCCCGAGGTCGTCGAAGAAGCCGTCGGTGGGGCGGGCCCGGGGCCGGGCCCGCCGGTGGACGGCACGGCGGCCGGTGACGTCGGTCTCCGACAGCACCGCCACCTTCGCTGCGGGGAGGGAGAAGCCTGCCGACAGCGGCGCCACGACCACCCGGGCACCGGCCCGGTCGGTCGCCTCGGTGGCCACCGGGGCGTCGACCCCCTCGGCGGCCAGCACCGAGGAGAGGCGCTCGGCCCCGGGGGCGGTACTGGCACAGACCGTCACCGAGAAGCCGTCGGCCACCAAGTCGCCCACCTGGCGGGCCAGGCGGGTGGCGTCGCCGGCCACCGGCTCGAAGCCGCGCACGGTGACCGCCGGCACGTCGGGCCCCTCTGCCACCGGGACGACCGAGAGGGTGGCCGCCCGGCTGTGGGCGAGCAGCCGGTCGAAGGGCAGGTGGAGGCGGGGGAAGTGGGCGCCCTCGGCGGTGTCGCTCCCGAGGCGCGCCCCCCAGGTGGAGGCGAGGGCGTCGGCCAGGGCGGCCTCCTCGTCGACCACCTCCACCGCCCGGTCGCGCACCCGCCGGGGCTCGACCAGGACCACCTCGGCCTCGGCCGGGAGGAGATCGGTGACCAGCTCCTCGTGGGGGTGGAGCCACGGCAGCCACGACTCCATCCCCTCGAAGGTGAGGCCCTCGGCCAGGCGCTCCCACTGGGAGCGGCCCCACGGCTCCCTGCCCACCAGCTCGGCCGCCCGGGCCCGCTCGGACTCGGTCAGGACGAGCTCCCGGCAGCCGTAGACGACGGCCGCCGACAACGGGCCGGTCGAGCGCTGGTCGGCCACGTCGAAGGCGGTCAGCCGGTCGACCTCGTCGCCCCACAGGTCGATCCGCACCGGGTGGACGGCGGTCGAGGGGAAGACGTCCACGATCCCCCCGCGCACCGCCATCTCGCCCCGGTGCTCCACCTGGGGCTCGCGGCGGTAGCCGGCGTTGGCCAGCCGGGCCACGGCGGCGTCGACGTCGAGGCACTCCCCCGGCCGCACGACCAGCGGGGCGGCGACGTCTCGCCACGGCGCCAGCCGCTGGAGGAGGGCGCGGACCGAGGCCACCACCACCCGCGGCCGTTCGGCGCCCTCGCCGGCCAGCCGCCACAGGACGGCGAGGCGCTGGCCCATCGTCGCCACCTCGGGGCTCACCCGCTCGAATGGCAGGGTCTCCCACGCCGGCAGGACCACGACCGGGTCGTCGTGGGCCCCGGCCACCGGCGCCCCGTCGCCGTCGCCGTCGCCGGTTCCACCGGCACG
>JBOGGF010000258.1:0-2059 GCA_050743965.1 Acidimicrobiales bacterium | reverse complement strand
GTCCTTGGCCGCGCGGGTGTCGATGCGGGTGATGGCGGCGCGCGCGAGGTCGCTCCGCAGGAACGAGGCGTGGAGCGCGCCCATGACGCGCACGTCGTCGACGTAGAGCCCGTGCCCGGTCAGCAGGCGCTGATCCTCCTTGCGGGTGACCGCCCGGCCGATGAACCGCGCGGCGACGGGCGAGACGGGTGAGACGGGCGTCGAGGTCATCGCCCGAACCTACGCGCGTTCGAGGATGGTGCCGGTGCCCAGTCCGCCCCCGCAGCACATGGTGACCAGCGCGCGCTGCTTGCCCGAGCGCTCCAGCTCGTGGATCGCCTTGGTCAGCAGGATCGTCCCGGTGCCGCCGAGCGGGTGGCCCAGGGCGATGGCGCCGCCGTTGGGGTTCACCCGCTCCATGTCGGCGCCGGTGGCGCGCTGCCAACCGAGGACGACCGACGCGAACGCCTCGTTGATCTCCACCAGGTCGACGTCGTCGATGGTCATGCCGGCCCGGCCCAAGGCCTGGCGGCAGGCGTCGACGGGGCCGAGGCCCATGATCTCGGGGTCGAGGGCGCTCACGCCAGAGGCCACGATGCGGGCGAGGGGGGTGATGGCGAGCTCGGCGGCCTTGGTGTCGCTCATGACCACCACGGCGGCGGCGCCGTCGTTGAGGGGGCAGGCGTTGCCGGCCGTGACCTCGCCATCGGGCCGGAACGCCGGCTTGAGCTGCGCCAGCCCCTCGACGGTCGTGTTGGGGCGGGGCCCGTCGTCGGTGCTCACGACGGTGCCGTCGGGCAGGGTGAGGGCGCTGATCTCCCGCTCGAAGAACCCGTTCTCCTGCGACTCCACCGCCCGGTTCTGGGAGCGGGCGGCGAAGGTGTCCATCTCCTGGCGGGTCACGCCCTCGCGCTCCCGGACGTTCTCCGCCGTCTGGCCCATCTCGATGTAGATGTCGGGCAGGCCGTCCGCCGGCGTCCAGTCCGGGCTGCCGCCGAGGGCCCGAGTGGTGGTGCGCTCGTGGGCGGCGGCGAACCGCTCGTTGTGCGTGTTGGGCATCCCGTCGGACATGCCCGAGCCGAACCGGCTCACCGCCTCGACGCCGGCGGCGACGAACACGTCGCCCTCGCCGGCCCTGATGGCGTGGGCGGCCATCCGGATGGTCTGCAGCGAGGAGCTGCAGTAGCGGTTGACGGTGGCGCCGGGGACGTGGGGCAGGCCGGCGAGCAGGGCCACCACCCGGGCCAGGTTGTAGCCGGCCTCGCCGGCGGGCTGGGCGTTGCCGAGGAGGAGGTCCTCGATGAGGGCGGGGTCGAGCTCGGGCACCTTGGCCAGCACGGCCTGCACCATCTGGGCGGCCATGTCGTCCGGCCGCAGGGTGACGAGGGAGCCCTTGAAGGCCCGGCCGATGGGGCTGCGGGCGGTGGCGACGATGACGGCTTCTGGCATGGTTCCTCCTGGCGGCCGGCGGACGCCGACAACTTACCGCGCGGTAGCCAACTTCCGATCCTCAGGTCCGGCGCCGGCCGCGGGGGCGGCGGAGCCGGAAGGTGACCGAGACGGTCAGCTCTCGCACGTCGGCGTCGTCGTCGGGGTCCTGTGCAACATCCCCGCCGGTCGCCCCCTCCCCGCCGTCGGTGGCGGGGACCAGCGCGGCGCTCGCGGGTGGGGGCCCCGCGGTGTCCTCGGGGGGCCGGTCACCGTCGGGGGCCGCGGCGCCGGCGCCGTTGGCTTCGGCACGGAGCGGGGGAGACCCATTGGCGTGGACGCCGGGCGGGTCGGCCGGTCGCGACGTGGGTGCGGGCCGGGGGGCGTCGCCATTGCCCGTCGCCAACGCAGAGCCGTGCGACGTCTCCTCGCCGGCGTGGTCCCGGGCGGCGCCCACGAGCGCCGGCTCCAGTGCGGCGGCCCCGTTGCCCGCCGCGGCGAGCGTGTCCGTCGGGGGCTGCGCCGGTGCGGGCCGGTGGCTCTGGCTTCCGGCGGCGAAGTCCTTGGCCCGGATCAGGAACAGGGTCAGGACGCCGGCGGCGACCGCAGTGATAGCGCCGATGAGCAGGATCTCGTCGAGGCTGTGGACGTA
>JBOGGF010000257.1:0-8224 GCA_050743965.1 Acidimicrobiales bacterium | reverse complement strand
ACCTCGCGCTGGGCCATGGCGAACCGGGTCAGGCTGTCCATCATCAGGACCACGTCGTTGCCCTGGTCGCGGAACCACTCGGCGATCCGCGTGCCCGTGAACGCCGCCCGGATGCGGACGAGCGCCGGCTGGTCCGACGTCGCCACGACGACCACCGACCGGGCCAGTCCCTCAGCCCCGAGGTCCCGCTGGATGAACTCGCTGACCTCCCGCCCGCGCTCGCCGATGAGGGTGACCACGTTCACCTGGGCGTCGGTGCCCCGGGCGATCATCGACAGCAGGCTCGACTTGCCGACCCCGGACCCGGCGAAGATGCCGAGGCGCTGCCCGCGCCCGCAGGGGATGGCCGTGTCGATCGCCCGCACCCCGAGCGCCAGCGGTCGGTCGACCATCTCGCGCCGCAGGGGATGCGGCGGTACCCCGTCGAGGCCCACCTCCTCGCCGTCGAGGACCGGCGGACCGTCGTCGATCGGTCGGCCGAGACCGTCCACGACCCGTCCGAGCAGCTCGTGCCCGACCATGAGGGGCAGCGGCCGGCCGGCCGCCTCCACCAGGTCGCCGAACCGGACCCCGGCCTGCTCACCCAGTGGCATGCACGCCAGGCTCTGGCCCTGGACGGCGACCACCTCTGCCGGGAGCACCCCGCCGTGGGCCCGACGGACCCACACCGCGTCGCCCACCGCCGCTTCGATCCCCTCCACTTCGAGGCGGAGGCCGACCAGGCGGGTGACCCGGCCGGTCCGCTGCGGCATGGCCGCCGCCAGGAGGGAGCGGCGCAGCGAGGGTGAGGCGAGCAGGCTCACGACGCCACCTCCCGGGCCGCCGTCGGGCGGACACCTTCGAGGCAGCGGCGCACCCGCTCGAGCGCCGCAGGGAGCTGGGCGTCGACGTGGCACGCCCCGACGGTGAGCACGCACCCGTACCGATCGACCGCCGCGTCCCGCACGACGTGGACGCCACGGTCGCCGGCCAGGCCGGCGATGTCCTCGTCGTCGAGGCCGCAGTCGGGATGGACCTTGACCACGAGGTCCTGGCCGTGGGGCACCAGGGCGAGGGCCCGTGCCACGGCGTCGCGGCCCGGGGTGTCGCTCGATGCGAGCGCCCGGCCGAGCAGGACGTCGACGAGCTCGAAGGCGAGCCCGACGGCGTCGTCCACCACTTCGTCGACGACCTCGGCCCGCAGGGCGGAGAGACCGGCCGCCGTCCGCGAGATCTCCGCCGCCACGGCCGCCACCGCGGCGGCGCGGCTGGCGTCGATGCCCTCGACCGCCTCGGCCAGGCCCGCCAGGCGGCCCTCCTCGACACCTGCACGCCGCGCCCCGTCGAGCAGGGCTTCCAGCGTTGTCACCTGCTCGCCGCCCGGGGTCGAGAAGCCGGCGCGCGGCGTCACCAACGGCGCCGCCGGCAGCAGACCGCCGGGATGGCGGATGACCCTGGACGTGCGGACCGAAGGGCTAGGCGATGAGCTCATCGTTCGCCCTCCCGATGGTGATGCTGCCGCTGTCGGCGAGCTCTCGGACGGCGCGTACCACGGCCCCCTGGGAGGCCTCGATGACCGAGAGGCGCTGGGGGCCGAGCGACTGGATCTCCTCTTTGAGGTCGTCGGCGGCGCGCTCGGACATGTTGCGCATGAACTTGTCGACGACGTCGGGGCCGGCGGTCTTGAGCGAGAGGGCGACGTCCTTGAGGACGACCGATCGCAGCACCTCCTGGAGGGTCACGTCGTCGAGCTGCACGACGTCGTCGAAGACGAACATCTCGCTCCGGATCACCTCGGCCAGCTCGGGATCGGTGGCCTCCAGCCGGGACAGGATCTCCTTTTCCGCCCCGCGGTCGACGTTGTTGAGCACCGCCGCGGCGGCGGAGACCCCACCCACCTCCGAATGGGCCGATCCCGTACGCAGGAGGTTGGCCAGGCGGTGCTCGAGCTCGTCGGCCACCCGCTGCACCGTCGCCGGGGGGACGGCTCCCATCGTCGCCATTCGGCGCACGATGTCGGTGGCGACCTCCTCGTCCATGCGGTCCAGCACCCGGGCGGCGTGCTCGTGGTTGATGTTGACCACGACGAGGGCGACCGTCTGGGGGTGCTCGTCGGTCAGGAAGCCGGCGATCTGGGCAGCTTCGATCCGGTTGAGGAAGCCGAGCGGCTCGTTGCTGGCCATCATCTCCAGCTCGTTCATCACCTCGGCCGCCCGGCCGATCCCCAGGCGGTCCTGCAGCCAGCGTTGGGCCACGTCGATACCGCCCTGCCGGACCTGGACATAGGCGCCGGCCTCGTTGGTGAAGTCGGCGATCACCTCCGCGACGTCCTCGGCCTTGAGGGCCGGGAGCCGCGCCACCTCCGCCATGAGGCGCACGACCTCGTTCTCCGACATCGCCTTCAGCAGGAGGTGGGCCCGCTCGTCGTCGAGCTGGGCGATGATCACCGCGGCGCGCTGGGGACCGGTGAGGGTCACAGCTCCAGCACCCCGGCACGCTGCTCGGTGGCGGCGGCGCCCCGGTGCAGCCAGCTCCGCAGCACCGACGCCACCTCCTCGGGCTGGTCGTCGATGAAACGGTCGATCTCGCCCCCCAGCCGGTCCTGCTTCGGCATGATCGTGCGCGGGATCTCCCCCGTCGGGTGCGGCTCGATCTCGAGCGGGCTGAACGAAGGGAGCAGCTCGGGGTCGATCATCCCGTCGGTGGGCGCGGCCTTGCGGCGGCGCCGGGAGCTGAGCCAGACCAGCAGCACGAGGACGAGGACCACGAGGAACGCCCCGCCGTCCTTGATCATGCTCGTCATCTTGGAGCTCTTGCCGGCGGCCGCCGCCGCCTTGGCCGCCGTCGCCGCCTGGTGGGACGCCGACGTGTTGAAGGGTGCGACGGTGAAGCTCATGACGTCGCCCCGGGTCGGCCGCAGGTTGGCGGCGGCCGCCACCCCGGCCTTGATGTTGGCCATGTTGGTGCCCTTCGGCACCGACTTGGCGTTCACGAGGACCGCGATCGACTGGTTGGTCACTGTGCCCGGCGACTGTGTGACTGTCTTGGTCTGGGTGCTGGTGCCGCAGGTCTGTGTGCTTGTTGTGTGCACGTATGTCCCGGTGCCCGAGCCGTTCGTCGGGGCGGTGATCGTCCCCGCTGTGCCGCCGGGTGGCGTGCCGGTGCCCTTGTAGGTCGTCTTGGACGTCTTGGAGTTGGTGCAGTAGGTCTGTGGGGCGCCTGTGCCGCTGGGCACGATCTGGTGGGTGCTCGTCTTGACCTTGTTGAAGTTCAAGGTGGCGTTCACCTGCACGTCGGCACTGCCTGGCCCGAAGATCGACGCCAGGTACGACTGGACCTTGGCCTGCTCGGTGGCGTCGTAGGAGGTGGTCTGGCCGTTCTGGGCAGCGCTGCCGCTGACCCCCGGTCCTGAGAGGAGGTTCCCGTTGCTGTCGGCCACGGTCACGTTGGACGAGGCGAGGCCGGGCACGCTGGAGGAGACCAGGTGGACGATCGCCTGCACCTGGCCCTGGGAGAGTGTGTGCCCCTGCTGCATGGTGACGAGGACCGACGCGCCCGTCGGGTGTGTGTTGTTGAGGGCGAAGGTCTGGTTGGCCGCCTCGGCCACGTTCACCTGCGAACTGGTCACGCCGGCGATGGCGTCGATCGTCTGCTCGAGCTCGCCCTGGATGGCCTGGAGGTAGTCGGCCTGCTGGGTGAGCTGCGAGGTGGTGAGGCCCTCCTTGTCGAGGAGCGACAGCCCGACCATGCTCTGGGCGGGGAGGCCCGCCTGGGCGGCCAACAGCCGCTCCTTGGACACGTCGTTCTGGGGAACGAGGATCGTCGAGCTGCCGTTCTGGAGCTGGTACGGGACGTGGTCGGTGGTGAGCTTCTGGGTGATCGACGCGGCGTCCTGCGGCTGGAGGTTGGTGAACAGGACCGAGTACGTGGGCTTGCCCGACAGGAGCATGTAGGCCACGGCCAGCAGGAGGGCGCCGCCCACGGCGGCGATGGTGACGGCCTTCTGGCCCGGGGTGAACCCCGAGGCGAAGCGCCGGACGCCCTCGCGCATGCGGTTGAAGTCGGCGGTGGGGACGAGTGCCATCGGATCAGAACGTCATGTTGAGGATCGAGTTGTAGGCGGCCAGGCCTTTGTTGAGGACCGCGGAGGTCACCTGCGTGTCGAGCGACGCCTGGGAGGCGGCGATCATGGTGTCGGTGAGGCTTCCCTGCCCGGCGGCGGCGCTCGCCTCGGCCACCGACGCCGAGCTCTGCGCCTGCTGGAGCGAGTCGATGACGCTCCCGAGGGTCGAGGAGAAGCCGTTGCCTGTGGCACCGGCTGCAGCTGTGGCACCGCCGGCACCGCCGGCTGCGGTGGCGGAGGTGGCGCCTGTCACTGCCCCCGAGGAGAGGGGTGGGAGCGACGGGAGGGCCGGGAGCGCGCTGATCGGGGGGATGGCCATCTCAGGTCCCGATGGCCAGCCCGGCGGTGTAGGCCGTCTGCGCCCGCGCCAGGGAGAAGGTGTCGGCCTGGTAGCTCTGCTGGGCCTCGATCATCCCGACCAGCTGCCCCGACAGCGAGACCTGGGGCAGCAGGACGTCACCCTGGGCATTGGCGAGCGGGCTTGTCGGCTCGTGGGCGACGGTGCCGGCCGTGGAGCCGAGGGCGACGCCGGCGACGCGGACCCCCTGCCCGACGCCGCCCGACGCCGGGCCCGGCGTCAGCACGGGCGTCTGCTGCGCGTAGGTCGGCGTGCCCACGGCAGCGGCGTCGTTCATGTTGGCGACGTTCCCGGCCGCGGTGTCGATCCACGTCTGCATGGCGTCGGCACCCGACTGGGCGATCGGCAGCACTCCGAACAGGCTCATGCGAAGCTCCCTCCCGCGGCTCCCTGGACCAGGCGGAACTGGGCGTTGACCGAGTCAGTGAGGACCTGGTACTGCAGCGTCGCCTGCTGCGCCGCGACCAGCTCGTTGGTGAGGCTGACGTTGTTCCCGTCGGAGGCCGGTGATGTGGTCGACGCGGCGTCGGACACCGACGCCGTGGCGGTGCCGTGGCTGGCGATGGCCTGGGCCAGGCTCTGCTGGAAGCTGACGTCGTGCTCGGTGTAGTTCGGCGTCTGGACGTTCGCCAGGTTGTTGGCGATGGCAGCCTGTTGCTGCGCCACTCCGTCGAGTGCGAACTGGAGGATGTCGACGATCTGACCGCTCACTGACGGATCCCTTTCGGACACGTTGCGCGGCGCGTCTGCGCCCCGTAGCCCGTCCTGGGCAAGTCAGCGATCGATCCCTCGACCCGCTGCACCAGTCATCGGCCGCCCCCGGCACCGACTTGACTGCTCGGTGCAACATTCCGGGTGCTGCGCGATACCGCGCGATCCCTCGCCTCGCTGCGCGTTGCGTTCCGTCAGGCGAGCTGGTCGACGAAGAGCGGGACCGGCAGGCGGCGCTCGGTGGTGCCGATGCCGTGCAGCAGCGCGCCGAGGGCGGCCCGCCGGGCCGTCAGCTCGTCCTCGACGTCGCGCTGGGCGGCGAGGATTGCTCGGGCGCGGGCGTGCAGGTGGCCCGGACAGTCGCCGAGCCGCTCGGGCCAGCGGAAGTCGTCGGGGAACGAGCCGGCGCCGCGCAGGGCGGCGCGCCAGGCGGCGAGCCGGGCCTCGAGCTCGTCGATGACCCCTTCCCAGCCGGTGGCGACGAGGAGGCCGTCCACCCCGGCCGGGACGGCGAGCAGCTGCTCACCGGTCCCGGCCGGGGCGCCGATGGACGGTCCTTCCCTCCCCGGGGAGATCGTGGGCGCGGTGCCGCCGCGCTCAGACGGCATGCGCGACCTCGCCGTGCTCGGCGGGCGCCGACCGGGTCAGCGCCGCCGCCGCCTTGGCGTTGGCCTCGAAGATCTGCTCCAGCAGCTGCACGCAGTACGGCAGGAGGGAGCGGTCCTTGTCGACGTTGCAGGTGACGAGGCGTTGGTGGACGAAGCCGTACACGGCCTGGAGGGAACTGGCGCCCGCCCATTCGCTGCCGTTGAGCGAGTCCCGCAGCGCGAGGACGATCTCCTGGGCGTGGACGAGGTTGTGGTGGATCGGCTCGATGGCCATGGTCCCGAACGCCTCGTCCACCGCCCGCAGGTCGGACAGGAGCTGGCCTTGCAGCATCAGCAGTCGCTGGGCCGGCGACGCCGTCTCGACCTGGTTCGCCAGGTAGCGCTGGAGCGCCTCGGCTCGCTGGTTGTCATGCAGTGCCGTCATGCTCCCTCTCCCCCCGCCGTCAGAAGCCAGGAAGCTGGGCGAGCTGGCTTGTCAGCATCGAGCTCTCGTTCTTGATCTTGCCGAGATTGGTCTCCATGTTGGCGAACTCCTGCTGCAGCACCGACTGCTGGGACTGCTCCAGGCCCTGGTACCTCGAGATCTTGCTGGTGAGGCCTGTCGCCTCCTGGGTCAGGGACTTGATGGCGGCGGTGATCGAGCCGGTGGTCGTGTTGGTGGCGGATGTCATGGCCGACACCAGCCGCTGCGCCACGCCGGGGCGGTAGGTGACGGTGCCGAGCGGGGTTGTGGAGCCGATGCCGGGCGCCGACACTTGGACGGCCAGCCCGTCCAGCGGGGCGCCGGTCGGGGCCGTCAGGATCTGCCCCTGCCCCGTCGCCGCCACGCCCCCGATCGTGCCGGCCACGTCGGTGCCGGCGAAGGCGGCGGCGGTGCCGGCCACCGGCCCCCCGAGGCCAGTCGTCCCTGTGCCCGCCGCCGTGGACGTCACGGTGAACGAGTTGGCGGTGCCGTAGCCGTTGCTCACGATCTCGAGGCGTGGTGTCCCTGTTGTCCCGCTCACCACCTGCGCCGTGGCCGACAGGCCGGTGCCGGCGAACGCGGCGTTGAGGCCGGTGGCGACGGCGGCGAGCGACTCGCCGGCGGTGGTGGTGTACGTGGCTGTGGCGGTTCCCATGCGCACCGTGAGGGTCTCGCCGGTCGACACCGCCCCGCCCGGCGCGACCCTGCCAGTGTCGACCGCCTGGGCGGCCGACCGGCTCACCGACACCGCGTAGGTGCCCGCCGCCGCGCCGTCGCCCGCCGCCAGGAAGTTGACGTCGCCGGCGTTGGCCGTCCCGGACGGCGCGTACGTCCCGCCCTGGGTGAAGAGGGCCGACACCTCGGTCGGGTTGGCGGCGAAGGCTGCGGTGAACTTCTTCCGTGTGAAGTCGATGGTCCCTGTCTTGGTCAGGGTGGCGCCGGCGTTCGCCAGGTCGCCGAGGGACGACGTCCCGGCGACGCTGCCGAAGGTGGTCAGGATGTCGCTCTTGAGACCGGTCAGCACGGCGGACCCCATGAGCGGACCGCCCTTCTTGGCCACTGTTGTGTACCCGGCGTACCGCTGGATGTCGGCCAGCGCCCTGTTGGCCGCTGTGACGAGCTTGCCGACACGTGTGGCCTCGCCGGCTGCGTCCGGGGTGACGGTCACCGTCGCCTGGCCGGTCGACGACGCGGTCACCGCCGTCCCTTGGAGGAGGTTGGCGAAGGTGTCGGTCGAGGAGCTCAGGGTGTAGCCGTTGGCGCCCCCCACCGACACCGTGGCGTCCTGGGCTGTGG
Source organism: Acidimicrobiales bacterium (assembly GCA_050743965.1). Lineage (GTDB taxonomy): Bacteria > Actinomycetota > Acidimicrobiia > Acidimicrobiales > RAAP-2 > DAHUZJ01. The sequence continues at coordinate 686 of JBOGGF010000257.1, read as the reverse complement.
CGATGGCCTGCATGGTGCCGAGCGGGGAGCCGGCGAAGGCGTTGGCGTCGACGGTGACCGAGCCGTCGGTGCCCGTCCGGTTGGCCGACAGCTGGAGGATGTAGGCACCCGACGAGAGCTGTACGGCGCTGGCGGTGGCCGCCAGGCCCGACGAGTTGACGGCGGCGACGACCTTGCTGAGGCTCCCGCTACCGGTCGACACGTTGGCGGCGTGGGCGGTCCCGGAGGCGATCAGCGCGCCGGCGGCGTCGGGTGCTGTCGCCACCGTCGCGGTGACGGTGGCTGTCCCCGGGGCCCCCAGGGTGACGGCCTGGCCGGGTGTGATCGACGAGAGGGTGGTCTTGGTCCCGCCCACTGTCACGACCGCATCGGCTCCGGTGCCGGTCTGGCCGGTGGCCAGGTGGAGCGTCGCCGCTGCGTCGCCCCCCGTCACCGTGACCTTGGCGGTGCTGCCCTGGCGGCCGGAGGAGATGCGCAGCGCCCCTGTCGGCGCCACCGACGCCTGCACCGGGGCGCCGGCCGTTCCGGCGGCGGCGTCGATCGCTGTGGCCAGCTGGGCGGGCGTGTATGTCCCGGCAGCGAGGGTCAGGGTGTAGCCGGTGCCGTTCACTGTGAGGCCGAGGACGTTGTCGGTCCCTGTGGTGACGGCGGTGCTGGCGGTGAGGGCCTGGCTGCCGGTCGCTTGG
>JBOGGF010000256.1:0-5878 GCA_050743965.1 Acidimicrobiales bacterium | reverse complement strand
GCCGTGGGGTGGCCAGCAGGGCCAGCCCGCCCAGCCGCCGGCCCAGCCCTTCCAGTCCCAGCCGCCCGCCCAGCCGCCCGCCCAGCCGTGGGGCGGCCCCGAGCAGCCCCGGTCCAGTCAGCCGCCCTGGCACGAGTCGGTCCCTGACGAGCCGCAGTTGATCTGGGGTCGACCCGCCCCGTCCGAGGCGCAGGAGCAAGGGGAGCCGTGGCGGGTCGAGGCACCGGCCGGGGAGCTCGAGCAGCACCGCACCGAGGTGCGCAGTGCCCGGATGGGGACAGCGCAGGACGGGTTCGAGCTCGACCCCGAGCTCGACCCCGAGATCCACCCCGAGCTCGACCCCGAGCTCCACCCCGAGATCGACCCCGAGCTCCACGACTTCGGGTGGGAGCCGTCGGCACCACCGGCGGCCTCGGAGAACGACCACGAGCCTCGCCCGGTTCGCCGTGGTCCCGGCCGCGCCGGCGCACAGGGCGCGCCGGGTGGCGCACAGCCTCTCGGCGACCTCCTCCGGGGCGAGGACCCGGTCACCGGGCTGCTCCCGCTCGGCGCGCTGCTCGGGCGCACCGGGCGGCTGCTCGGCGCGGCCGGCGCCGGTGGCGGTCTCCTGGCCATGGTGGTGGTCGAGCTCGCCGGCGATGCCGTGGAGGACGATGTGCTCCTCCTTGCAGCTCATGCCATCCGCGGCCAGCTGCGGTTCGACGACCCGGTCGCCCGCGTCGGTGACGCGGTGTTCGCCGCCGCCGTACCGCTCGCACCGGGGACCTCCACCGGTACAGCACTGGAGGATCACGTCGGCCAGGCGGTGAGCAGCGCCATCGCCTCGGACGATGTCGAGGTGCGGGTGGCCCACGTCGTGGCGCAGCTCGACGATCGGCGCGATGCCGACGAGCTGCTCCGCTCTGCCCTGGAGCAGCTTTGTGCGCAGTGAGGAGCGAGGCGCCGGCGGGACCCCCACCGGGCGGGGTGGACGCGGACGGGGGGACCTCCAGCTCGTTGCGGGAGCTGGCGCTGCGCAGCGCCGGCTACCTGGCCGGGCGGGAGGTGCTGGGGATGCTGCTCCGCCTCGGCGGCATCGTCGTCACGATGCGGGAGATCGGACCGAGCGGCTACGGCCTCTTCACCGGGGCCACCGCCTTCGTGGTCTTCGTCTCGGCCCTGGCGCAGATGGGGACCGAGATCTACCTCATCCGCTCTCCGGAGGCGCCGACTCGCCGGACGTACAACGAGGCCTTCACCCTGCTGCTGGTGCTGTCGCTGCTCGTGACGGCGGCATCCCTCGCCCTGACCGTGCCCCTCGGGCCGCTGCTGCGCCCCGTCGGCGTCCTGCCGCTACTCCGGGTGCTCCTCCTCGTCGTGCCGCTCAACGTGCTGTGGGCGCCGGCGCAAGCCTGCATCGAACGGGAGTTCGGCTACCGCAGGATGAGCATCCTCGAGCTGGGTGGCGACGTTGCCCTCTACGGGACCGCCGTGCCGTTGGCGCTGCTCGGGTGGGGCCCCTGGTCCCTCGTGGCCGGTTACTTCGTGTGGCAGGCGTGGCTCTTCTTCGGGAGCTTGGCCTTCTCCGGGCTCCGCCCGCGCCTGGCGTGGTCGTCCACGACGCTGCGGGGGATGTTCCGTCACGGGTCGGGCTTCACCCTGTCGACCTGCACGGCGAACAGCATGCTGCTGGTCGTCCCCCTCGTCGTCGGCACGTTCGCCGGGGCCGCTGGGGTCGGCTACGTCAACTTTGCCGTGCGACTCGTCGCCATGCTCAATTTCACCAAGCGGGGCGTGTTCCGGATCGGGATGGTGGCGGTCTCGCGGGCCCGCAACGGTGGGTCCTCGGGTCTCGCCCGCGGGCTCGAAGAGGGGTCGTTGCTGGTCCTCCTGGCGTCAGCGGTGCCGTTCGCAGGGTTCGGACTGCTCGCCCGGTGGCTGGTGCCGCTGGTGTTCGGGAAGGCATGGGTGCCGGCGATCCCGCTGTACGTGGTGATGGCCGTCGTGGCCGTGCTCGCGGTGCCCAACCTCGTCCAGCGCACCGTGCTCTACGCCGCCGGTCGCAACGTCCAGGCCGCCGCCTCGCACCTCTCCGAGGTGGTGGTGCTCGCGGTGGCGTCCCTGGTCCTGGTGCCGACGGTGGGCATCGTGGGGTACGGCTACGCCAGCGGGTTGGCCCTGGTCTCGATGGTCGTCACGCGCCGCTTCAGCACCCGAGTCTGCCCCATGAGCTTCCGCCGGCTGCTGCTGCCGCTCTTCGTTCTGGTGCCGCCGCTCGTCGCCCCGTTGCTCTCGTACCCGCGGGCGCTGCTGACCCTGCTCCCGGCGGGGCTGTTGCTGGTGTCGTCCGACGCCCGCAGGGATGTCCGCTTCGTCGCCGGGACGGTGCGCACCATCCTCAGCCGCGGGTCGGCGCCGACCGGCCTGGCACCCGCTGGGGAGCAGCCTGACATGGCCGCGGCCGTGACCATTGACGCGCCGGCGACGGCTGGTGCTGGCACGTGGCCGAGCGCCGCTCCCGGCACGTGGCCGGGCACCGCGGTGCCCGCACCTGGTTCGCCCGCCCGGGGCCTCGCCCTCCACTGGCTCCTCCCGGCCGACGCCTTGGCCGGCGCGGTGAGCCTCGACGTCATGCTGGCACGGGCCGGTCGCCTGCTCGGTGCGACGCGGCGGAGCGGCTGGCCGTTGATGGTCGCCGCCTTCGAGCTGCGGGGAGCGACCGAGGCCGACGAGGAGCTCCGGCACGCCGTGGCCGCGGTCCTGCGGACGGCGCTGCGCTACGACGATCCCGTGGCCCGGGCCGAGCCGTCGACGTTCGTCGTCGCCACCGCGTTGGTCCCCGGCGGCGCCGACGGAGGCGAGGTCGCCCGGCACCTGGCTGCCAGCGTGGGCCGGATCATCGAGGGCCGGTCGGCCGGTGGGCGGGTCACCCTACGGTCGTCCCACGTGGTGACGACGGCGCACTCGGCCGAAGAGGTGGACGAGCTGGTGCGCCGGGCGGTGGAGGACCTCGATGGTCGATGACCGCGATCACCTGCCGGGCGAGCAGCCCGCCGTGCGGGTCGGTGTCGACCTCACTGCCGTCGACGAGGTGGCCGACTCGGTGGCTCGCCTGGGCGAGCGGTACCTGCGTCGCCTCTTCACCGATCACGAGGTGGCGTCCAGCCGCGGCCCGGAGGGCCTGCGAGCCGAGTCCCTGGCGGCCCGTTTCGCTGCCAAAGAGGCTGCGGTGAAGGTGCTCCGCCCCGATGGCAGCCGGCCAGAATGGCGGAACATCGAGGTGTGGCGAAGCCCGGACGGGTGGTGCGACCTCCGGCTCCACGGATCGGCGGCTGCGCTCGCCGCCCGCCGAGGGGTCGACCACCTGAGCGTGAGCCTGAGCCATGAGGCGGGAGTGGCGGTCGCCGTCGTCGCGGCCACGTGCCGGGCGGGAGCGGGTGCCGGGACGGCGGCCGCGAGGGCCGCGACGGTAGAGACGAGGAGGGCATGACGATGGCGATGGAGCACCAACTCGAGCAGGTCCGGGAGATCGTGGTCCGGCACGGCCGCCTGCCCGTCGACGCCGCAGCGATCGGTGCCGACGACGACCTCTTTCGGGCGGGCATGACGTCGCACGCCAGCGTCAACGTGATGCTCGCCGTCGAGGACACCTTCGACGTCGAGTTCCCGGAGGTCATGCTGCGCAAGAGCACGTTCTCGTCGATCCGCGCGATCGCCGAGTCCGTGGGCGAGCTGTCGACGGGTGCGGAGGTCCCGGCATGAGCACCAGCCGTCGCCAGTCGGAGTCGATCCCCAAGGAGGTGCGATGATGCCGGTGGAAGCGAAGGTCGCAGAGCGGTACGGACATGTCGCCGGTGGCGTGGACACCACCGCGCTGCTCGACGAGCTGCTCGACGCGGGGCTGCTCGTCCCGACGGGCATCCAGGGACTGTACGGGCACTCGGCCGTGTACCAGGGGGTCGCCGACGGCGTCAGCGTCCTCGTCTCCCGATGGGCGGCGCAGCTGCGCGCCCTCACCGTCCGGTTCCCTCCGCTGCTGTCCCGCCGGACGTTCCGCGAGACGAACTACCTCGAGTCGTTCCCGGACCTGATGGGTTCGGTGCACGTCTTCGGCGGCGGCACGCGCGAGCACGAGGAGCTCCTCCGCCGGGTCGAGGCCGGCGGCGACTGGCCGGCGCTGCTCGAACCGGCGGACGTCGTGCTGGCCTCGGCCGCGTGCCACGCCGTCTACCCGCTCTGCCGCGGCGTGGTGCCGCCTTCGGGCCGTTACTTCGACGTCATGAGCCACTGCTTCCGCCACGAACCCAGCCCCGAGCCGACGCGCCTGCAGTCCTTCGTCATGCACGAGGTGGTCTACGTCGGGGAGCGGGAGGGCGCCGAGTCACATCGCGATCTCGGGCTCGAGCGCGGCCTGGCCATGCTCGAGTCGCTCGGCCTCGACATGTCCGCCGTGCCGGCCTCCGACCCCTTCTTCGGCCGGGTCGGAAAGGTGCTCTCGGCCAGTCAGCTGGAGGAGGAGCTGAAGATCGAGGGTGTGACGCCGGTGCGCGGCAATGCCGGTCCGACCGCGATCATGTCGGCCAACTGCCATCGTGACCACTTCGCCCATCCTTTCGGCATCGAGACGGCGTCGGGCGAGCCGGCACACAGCTCGTGCGTCGCCTTCGGTATCGACCGGGTCGTCGTGGCACTGCTCGCCCGGCACGGGATGGACCCGTCCCGCTGGGCGCCGTCGGTCCGGAGCCTGCTGCGGCTGTGAGGACGCGCGCGCCAGGGTGGTGCGGCTCGTCGGGCGGCGACCCCTTTGCGCCGGGACCCGACGTCACCGGACCCGTATGGTTCGGTCGGTCGGAGGCGCCCCTGTTCGGATGGGTCGACCGCCCGGCACGGCCGGCCGTCGGCTCGGCGGTGCTCTGCCCACCGCTCTTCGCCCATGCGGCCCCGGCGCACCATCCCTACCGGCTCCTGGCCCGGCAGCTGGTGGCAGCCGGCGTGACCGTGGTCCGCTTCGACTATGAGGGAACGGGGGACTCGGCCGGGGACCTTTCGGGACCCGACGTGGTCGATACCTGGCTCGAGAGCGTCCGCAGGGCGGCGGAGCTCGCACGGTCCCTCGCACCCGGCCCACTGGGCCTCGTGGGGCTCCGCATGGGGGCACTGCTGGCAGCGGCGGCAGCCGGTCGCGCCGACGGCGCCGACGTCCTGGTGCTGTGGGACCCCTCGGTCAGTGGTCGGGCATTCCTGCGCCAGCAGCAGGCCCTGCATGCCATGCGGTTCGGGAAGGGTCGGGCGGACGGCGTCGTCGAGATGCCCGGCATCCTCCTCGACGCCGCCCCGGCGGCGGCCGTGGCCGCGCTCCGCCTGACGGCGGAGCCGCCGAGTGCCCGCACCCTGGTGCTGCTCCGTCCCGACGAGCCACTGGACGCGGTGGGATGGCTCGGCGCCGGCGGCGCCGGTGCCCCGGGGGTACAGGTCGAGCGGCTCAATCCCGGCGAGCAGGAAGGGCTCCTCGAGGTCGATCCCCTGGCGAGTGAGGTCCCGTGGCACGGGATCGGCCGCGTCGCCTCCTGGCTGGGCGCGACGCTGGTGGCGGTCGCTGAGGCACCGCCGGGGACGGTGCCGGCTCCGCCGTCCACCCCGGCGCCGTGGGTGTCGACCGGCCCGGTGTTGGTCGACACCGGTGCCGGCGTCGAGGGCACCCGGACGGTGGTGCGTGAGCGCGCCGTCCGGCTTGGCCCGCTCGAGCTCTTCGGCGTCGAGACCGGCCCCGCCGGGTCGCCCCGGGGGCGGTCTGCCACACGGCGGGACGCGCGACGGCCGGGCCCCGTCGCGGTGTTCCTTTCCAGCGGGGCAGACCACCGCACGGGTCCGAGCCGGCTCTGGGTGACCCTCGCACGGC
>JBOGGF010000255.1:0-9024 GCA_050743965.1 Acidimicrobiales bacterium | reverse complement strand
GTGTAGGTGGTCGAGCCGGTCGTCGCCGCACCGGCGACCGGGGGCATCGCGACGCCCAGCCCCATCAGGGCCATGCCGGCGGCACCGGTGGTGAGGCCGGCAGCGCTGAGGATCTTCTTCCTGGCGGTCTTCATGTCGGAGGGGTCCTTTCCGTCTCTCGCTTCGTCTCTCGAGGTGTTACGTAGGCATTCCGTTGCCGCCCGCTCCCTTGGATGACGACATCGGAGGATCGTCGCTGCGACAGGCACGAAAACGCGCCCTGGCCCGGACTCCGGGACCCGGACTCCGGGACCCAGGCACAGATGGTGTACTCCTCAACCGGTGGGCGTTGCCGGCCGATAGAAGGTCGATGCGACGCGCTTCGGGGGTGACGGCGCCCCGATCACGCGTGCCGGGCACGTGGCGGGGATGGGTTGCCGCCACCGGATCCGACGACAGCGTGCGGAGCGCCCCGCTGGCGGCCGGTACCCCCGTCGAGAGCCGGGTCTTCCCCAAGATTCGGTCGTGGTTCGCGCTGGGGGCGCCCATCGAGCTCATGAGCCCGCAGTCGGTCCTGCGAATCCTGTTCCTCGTCGGGTCGCTGCTCTGGCCGGTCGCCGGGCTCGCCTGGCGCCGGCCCGACGTGCCCGGCGTCATGGTCCTGGCCGCCGGGACGGTGATGGTGGCCCTCTGGGTCGTGCTGCTGTCCGTGCGCACCATCGCCGTCCAGTGGTGCTGGGCGCTGGCCGCGGTGTGGACCGGCGAGATCTCACTGCTCGTGTGGTCCGGCCACGCCGGTGGTCTCGCCCTCGCCTGGGCGACCCTCTACCTCCCGATGGGCCTATTCGTCGCCCTCTTCCTCGAGCTCCGTGCCGTGCTCACCTACCAGGCCGGGACGGCGGTCGGGCTGTGGGTCGCCCTCGCTACCGCCGAGGGACCGGGGGCCGCGTCGGTTGCCGTGGCGGTGGTTGCCGTGGCGTTCGTCTCGGTCTCGGGGGTCACTGTCCTGCTCAACCGGTCCGCCCGCCGGCGCGAGGCGGTCGATCCCGACACCGGGTTGCACAACGGGTTCGGACTGGCCGAGTACCTGGCCGCACCGCTGGCGAGCGGCCGGGCGGTTGCGGTGGCGGCGGTCGCATTGGAAGGGATCGGCGAGGCTCGCGAGGCCATGGGCTACCGGGTCGGTACCGAGCTCCTGCGCCGAGCCGTCGAAGACATCGGCCAGGTCCTCCCAGCACGTGCTGCCCTCGGGCGTGTCGACGCCGACGAGGTGATCGTGGTCCAGGAGGTGGCGAGCGGGACGGCCGGCCCCGGCGGTTCACGAGCCGGCGACGAACCGGACTGCGCGCCCGGCGGCGCGCCCGGCCGCGCGTCCGACCAAGGGCCGGATCAGGGGCGGGTCCGGGCGATCGCCGCCGCCCGTGCGCTGGCCGCCACGCTGCGCGAGTCGATCCGGGGCGGCCGCTACCTCATCGGTGGGGTGGAGGTCTCCCTCCGGCCGCACGTCGGCCTGGCGGTGGCGCCCTGGGACGGGCAGGGTGTGCCCGAGCTCGTGCGGCGAGCGTCGCTCAGTGCCCGCCGGGCCGTGGCCGCCGGCGAGGTGGAGGCGCTGTGGGACGGCGAGCGCGGGGCGATGACCTCCGAGGACCTGGCCCTCCTGTCGCAGCTGGGCGCGGCCGGTGGCCGCGGAGAGCTCTGGCTGGCGTACCAGCCCCAGGTCGACGTGCGCACCGGCCGCACCGTGTCGGTCGAGGCGCTGGCCCGCTGGCGCCATCCCGAGCACGGCCTCGTGATGCCGGGTCGGTTCATCCCCCTGGCCGAGCGCACGGGCCTGGTCGACCGGCTGACCGAGTGGGTCCTGGCCGAGGCGCTCGACGCCCAGGTCCGCTGGCGGGCAGCCGGGCTGGAGCTGACGGTGTCCGTCAATCTGTCGGCCCGCACGCTGTCCCGTCCCGACCTCCCGGCGTGGATCCTGGGCGAGCTCGAGTCCCGTGGGCTGCCGTCCGAGTGCCTGACCATCGAGATGACCGAGACGGCCGCCGCCAATCTCTCCCGTGCCGTCGAGCTCCTCGGACCGCTCCGCGACCGCGGCGTGCGCGTGTCGATCGATGACTTCGGCACCGGGTACACCTCGCTGGCGGCGCTGCGGACGCTGCCCCTCGACGAGCTGAAGATCGACCTGCAGTTCGTGCAGCGGTCGGCGACGTCGGTCGCCGACGACGCCATCGTGCGGGCGGTGAGCCAGCTCGCCCACCGGCTCGGGCTCCTGGCGGTGGCCGAGGGCGTCGAGCACGAAGGCACACGGCGCCGGATGGCGGAGGCCGGCTACGACCTCCTCCAGGGCTACCTCCTGTCCAAGCCGTTGCCGGAGGCCGACCTGGTCGCACGGCAGCTCGGCGCGGCGGCCGACGTCGGCGGGGCCAGGCCATGAGCCGCCGCCGGGTGGACCTCGCCTACGGGCCCCACCGGGGACAGGTGGGAGAGCTCTGGCTGCCCGGTGGCACCCGTGACGCGGTGCCGGTGGTCGCCCTCCTCCATGGGGGGTTCTGGCATGCCCCTTACTCCAAGCGGCTGATGCACCGCCTGGCTGCCGATGTCACCCAGCGAGGCTGGGCGGCGTGGAACGTCGAGTACCGGCGGGTCGGTCGGTTCGGCGGCGGCGGTGGGTGGCCGGCGACCTTCGCCGACGTGGCGGCCGCACTGGACCATGTCGCCGTGCTGCCCGGCGTGGATCCTGCCCGGGTCGCCATCTGTGGCCACTCGGCGGGCGCCCAGCTGGCCCTGTGGTGTGCCGGCCCCCGGCATCTGCCGGGAGGACCTGCGCTCGCCGGCATAGTGCGGCCGCGAGCGGTGGTGTCACTGGCCGGCGTTCTCGATCTCGTGAGGGGCGCCGAGCTCGGGCTGGGCCGCGGCGCCATTCCCGCGCTGCTCGGCGGCGGTCCGGGCGCCGTTCCCGAGCGGTACGCGGCCGCCTCGCCGATCGACCTGCTGCCGCTCGGCGTCGACCAGGTGATCGTGCACGGCGAGGAAGATGCGGTCGTGCCCCCGGCGATGAGCGACCGGTATGTCAAGGCGGCAGCGGACGCCGGTGACCCGATCGTCCTCGAGTCGGTGCCCGCGCTCGGGCACCTGGCCATGATCCATCCCGGACGTGCCGCGTGGCGCGTCGCCGCCGCGCACCTCGAGCGGCTCCTCGGGTGAGCCCCGAGCCGCCTCGGGGGAGCCGCTGCCGCATCGGCCTGCCGGCAGGTCCTACGGGGCGGCGGCGGCCACCCGGCCGAGGATCTCGGCGAAGAACGCCAGCAGGTGGCCCCAGGCGTCCCGGGCGGCCTCCGGGCGGTAGCTCGGTCGGGTGTCGTTGAAGAAGGCATGTGGCGTGCTCGGGTAGACGCGCAGGTCGTGGTCGATCCCGGCCTTCGTCAGTGCCTCGTCGAAGGCGGGGAGCCCCGCAACGACGTTCGGGTCGTCCTGGCCGTAGAAGCCGCGTACGGGGCACGAGATGTGGCCGGCCTCCTCGGCCGACGGCGAGCCGCCGTAGAAGATGGCCGCACCGGACAGCCCGGCGTCGCTGCTCGCCAGGTGGGCGGACAGCCCGCCGCCCATGCAGAAGCCGACCGACCCGACTGGCCTCCCGCCACAGGCCGGGTGCGCCCGCAGGTACGACACGGCGGCCTGGAGGACGGGAAGATGGCGGCTCGTGTCGCCGGCGGTACCGAAGAGTGCCCCCAGCGTCTCGCCGACCACCGGGCCGCGATCGGCGGGGAGCTTGGCGAGCGCCTCGGCCCGGGCCCCGTCGTTGCCGAGCACCGCCATCCACTGGTCGGGCGGGATGGTGTTGAGGAACGACTTGGTCCACTCGACCCGCTCGAACGAGAGCACCTCCGGTCGTCCGCCACCGGTCGAGAACAGGTCGGGTGCCAGCGCCGCGTAGCCAGCTGCCGCCAAGCGCTCCGTGACGTCGACGATGTGCTCGTCGACGCCCCAGATCTCCTGGATCACCAGGATCCCGGGGAGCGGTTCACCGGCCGTCGCCGGACGGGCGAGGTAGGCGCTGGTCGGCCCCTCGGGCGTGTCGTACGAGACCCATTCCGATTCGAGCTGCATGCGTTCTCCTCTTGCTCGTGATCGCCGCACTTGCACCGCGGTGCGGTCGCCGACCGCCGCGGTCCCCACGCCGACTCTCCGGGCGACGGTAGCGACTTCCCGCCGGCGGTGGCCAGCTGGCGGTGGCGCTGAGGCGGCGCGGCGTCGGGGTTGACAGCACTGTACTCACTTGTTAGTACAATTGGCATGCCAACGAGCGTCGCCCGGTGATCCGGTTCCGCCTGGACCCGCGTTCGGGCGTGCCCCCCTATCGCCAGCTGGTCGACCAGGTGCGCCAGGCGGTCCTGCTGGGCATCTTGCGGCCGGGCGACCAGTTGCCGCCTGTGCGCGAGGTCGTGACGCAGGTCACCATCAATCCCAATACGGTGCATCGCGCCTACCAGGACCTGGAGGAGGAGGGGCTGGTGGAGGGTCGTCAGGGCAAGGGAACCTTCGTCGCCGAGATGGCCGCGCCGCCGCTCACATCCAAGCGTCAGCTGGCGCTCCACGAGGAGCTGCTCGGCTGGATCGGCCGGGCACGCACGGCGGGTATGAGCGACGACGTCATCGTGGCACTGGTCAGCCTCTCCATGTCGATGACCGGGATCGGCGCCGCGGAGCTCCACCAATGACGGCGTCCGTCACCGGCTTCCCCGGCGGCCACTCCGTCCCCGCCGTCGAGACGGTCGAGCAGCGGCATCACCTCGTGGTCGCACTGTCTCGTCGCCAACCATCTGCACTACGTCTTCCAGTACCAGCCCGAGCGCCACTACTGGCCTCTCCAGGGGCTCGAGACGGCGGTCTTCGTGGCCGGCGCACTGCTCCTGTTGGGTGTTGTCGCGGCAGCAGTCCGCCGGATCACCGCGTAGCGCGAGCGCCAGTTCGCCGGCCACCGCTACCGGATCGGCTCGCCGACGACGGCGCAGAGCTCCTCGATGGCCCGGGCCGGGTCGACGACCTTGATGGTGGCCATCCCCAGGGCTCGGGCCGACTCGAGGTTGACCCCGAGATCGTCGAGGTAGACGACCTCCGTCGGCGAGACGTCCAGCCGCTCGCACGCCAGCTGGTACAAGCGGGCGGCGGGCTTCCGGATGCCGAGCTCGCGAGATTCGAGCACGACATCGAACATGGCGAGCATCACCCGAAGGGGTACCCCTCCACCGGCGAGTCGTCGAGGCCCTCGACCTGGTGGCATGGGGCTTCGGCCTGGCCGAGCCGGGACCGAGAAGCGAAGGGGACTAGCGCCGCTCGGGGGTCGCGGGCGGATGGGGCTGCAGGCCGGCCAGGAGGCGGTCCAGCGTGGCGCCGACCTCGCGGCGCGCCGACCGGTGGTCGCCGGCGCGGGCGATGTCGAGGCTGGCCTGGGCGATGACGGCGGTGAGCAGGCTCGCCAGGGGACCGGTGGGCAGTGGTGCGATCTCGCCGCGCGCCATGGCATCGGCGAGCCACTGGCGCAAGAGCGCCAGCCCGTACCGCTCGACCTGGTCCGCCCACGCCTGGGGTCCCAGCACGGCGAGGCTGTCGACGAGCACGATCCGCTGGAACTCGGGATCGAGCGTCGCGTCGAGGAAGGCCTGGAAGCCGTCCCGGAGCTGGTCGAAGCTCCCGCCATCCCCCGCTCGGGCGAGAACCTCCTCGGTGAGCTCGGTCGCGACCTTCCCGGCCACCTCGGTCATGACCGAGGTGAACAGGTCCGCCTTGTCCCGGAAGTGATGGTAAAGCGCCCCCCGAGTGACGCCGGCGAGCGCCACGATCTCCTCGGTCCCGGTATCGGCGTAGCCGCGGCGTCCGAACAGCTCGCGTGCCGCGGCGACGAGGGCGGCGCGGGTGTCGGCGGTGTGGCGCGCCCGTCGGGTCGGATCGGCCGCACCGGGGTCCGGCGCGGCGCGGCGCGGCGCAGTGTGGTCCGGCGCAGTGTGGTCCGGCGCAGTGTGGTCCGGCCTTGTGCGGGTTGACCTACTGTCTGCAGGATACATACAGCCTGTATGGTAGCGTCGGCTGAGCGGTCCGGTCGATGGCTCGGGCCGGACTCGAGACGCCGGACGCGAGACGCCGGACGCGAGCGGCCGTTCGGCCCGTGGGCCGGGGAGAGGAGTCGGACGTGGGAGTTCCCCTACGACAGCAAGCCAAGGTCGGTGCCTACCTGCTGCGGCAGAAGGTCGCCGGCAAGAAGCGGTTCCCGTTGACGGTCGAGCTAGAGACGCTCTTCGCCTGCAACCTCAAGTGTGCCGGGTGCGGGAAGATCCAGCACCCGGCCGACCTGCTGAAGCAGCGGATGCCAGTCGACCAGGCGGTCGGTGCGGTCATGGAGTCGGGCGCCCCGATCGTGGCGCTGTCGGGCGGTGAGCCGCTCCTGCATCCCCAGATCGACGAGATCGTCCGCCAGCTGGTGGACCGCAAGCGCTTCGTCTACCTCTGCTCCAATGCCCTGCTGTTGGAGAAGCACCTGCACCGCTTCACGCCGTCGCCCTACTTCGCCTGGGCGATCCACGTCGACGGGCTCAAGGAGCGGCACGACGAGTCCGTTTGCCGGGAAGGGGTCTTCGACCGGGCGGTGGCGGCGGTCCGGGCCGCCAAGGACGCCGGGTTCCGGGTGACGACCAACACCACCTTCTTCAACACCGACACCCCGCAGACGGTCATCGACGTCCTCGACTTCCTCAACGACGAGCTCGAGGTGGACCAGATGATGATCTCCCCGGGCTATGCCTACGAGAAGGCCCCCGACCAGGATCGATTCCTCGGAGTGCAGGAGACGAGGGAGCTGTTCAAGAAGGCCTTCGATGGCGGTCGGCGCCGCCGGTGGCGGCTCAACCACTCGCCGCTCTTCCTCGACTTCCTCGAGGGCAAGCGCGACTTCGGCTGCACCGCCTGGGGCATCCCCAATTACTCGCTCCTCGGCTGGCAGCGGCCCTGCTACCTGATGGCCGACGGCTATGCCAAGACCTACAAGGAGCTCATCGAGACAACCGACTGGGACAAGTACGGGCGCGGCCGCGACCCCCGGTGCGACAACTGCATGGCCCACTGCGGCTACGAGCCCACGGCGGTCATCGCCACCCTGGGCTCCCTCAAGGAGTCGCTCCGGGCTGTCGTCGCAGCCTGAACGGACCGGTCGAACGGCACTGCCACGGCCCGGAGCCGATTTGGCGCCACAGTGGCACCATATTGGAGCTAAAGGCGCTATATTGACGCTATGCCCAGCGTGCAGGTCAAGGACGTCCCCCCCGAGACCCACGCCGTGCTCCGGCGGCGAGCGGCCGAAGCACGCCAGTCGCTGCAAGAGTACCTGCGCGGGTGGCTGATCGAGGAAGCCGCGACCCCGACGGTCGAGGAGGTCCTCGAGCGGGCCGGTGGCCGGGCCGGCGGGTCGGTGTCCTTCTCCGACGCGCTGGCGGCGCTCGGGGAGGATCGTGATCGTCGCTGACGCCAGCGTGCTCGCGCCGGCGCTCGGTGACGACGGTGACGACGGCGACCGCGCTCGGGCACGCTTGCGAGGTGAGCGCCTGGCAGCGCCAGAGCTGATCGATCTCGAGGTGTCCTCGGTGTTGCGTCGGCTCCTCCTCAGCGGCGAGCTGCCTGCTCGGCGCGGCGAGCTCGCCATGTCCGACCTCGTCGCCCTGCCACTGCGCCGTCTGTCGCACCGCCTCCTGCTCCCGCGGTGCTGGAGCCTCCGGGAGAACTTGACGGTCTACGACGCGAGCTACGTCGCGGTGGCGGAGCTGCTCGACGCCGTCCTGGTGACTGCCGACGTCCGCCTGTCCAGAGCACCTGGCCTGCGGTGTGCGGTCGACGTCGTCGCCCGCCAACGCCCGCGGAGGGACCGGCCGTAGGTCCTCTGGCTCGCGTCGGCGTCGCCCGGCGTACTGGCCGTCGGTCGAGCCTTCCGGCGTCGTCGACGCGTCGGGCGCCGTGGGCAGGTCGGTCGGTTCAGCGAGCGAGGGCGTCGCGCCGGTGCCCGTGCTCCCAGTCCTCCTGGGCCCCGATATCGCCGTCGGCGACCCCGAAGGAGCGGAGCTGCGGCATCTCCCGCAGCGACCGCTTCAGCTCGGCGAACCCGCCGAAGCGCGACAAGGCCACGACGTGGTCCCACAGCGCGACCGAGTCCTCCGGGCTCGGCAGCCGGCTGATCACCGGACCGAACAGGGCGGCGCCTGCCGGCGGGTCGAAGTGCAGGATCGGGGTGCCCACGTCGCGCCCGGTGAGGCCGAGGGCACGGTCGGTGTCGGTCTCGATCTCGGCGTCGAAGGCAGCGTCCTCTGCTGCGTCGGCCAGCTCGCCGGGTAGCCCGAGGTCCGAAAGGACCGACGCGGCATACGCCCGAGGGTCAGCGCGGGGATCGTCGTGGTCACCCGGCGCCGTGTCGAAGATGCCGGCGCCGAAGCCGGCGTACAGGGAGCCCACGGCCCCGGCGCCGCGCTCGCGCCGGAGGGCGGCCGCCACCCGCAGCAGCTTGAGCCCGGCCGTGTGGCCCTGCTCGTAGTCGGGCGGGAACTGGGTGGCGTAGTCGACGTCCGCGTTCACCAGACGCAGGGAGATGAAACGCCACTCCACCTCGTACGGCCGCTGCTCGCTGACCCGCCGGACCCACTTGCTGGTCATCCACGCGAACGGGCACAGCGGGTCGAAGTAGAAGCGGAGATCGGTCTCGTTCATCGTCGTGGGGCCGTCCGTTCAGGCGGGAGTGTCGGCGGTGTGTTCGCGGACGTACGTCACCAGTCCGATCACGTCTTCTGGTACCAGCCGGCCGATGGCGCCGCTCGAGTAGACACTGACGACCACCTTGCCGCCCGGGTCGAGCACGAACCCGGTGGACTGGAGGTACAGCGGGTCCTCGTTGACGAAGGCGCCGGTCAGCTCCGCGACGGCACGGGCGTCGGCACCGTAGCCGACAGGGTAGGTGAGGCCGCGCTTGGCGACCAGCTCGGCGGTGGTCGCCTCGTCGTCGACCGACAGGGCCAC
>JBOGGF010000254.1:0-10879 GCA_050743965.1 Acidimicrobiales bacterium | reverse complement strand
ACGTTCTGTCCCAGCAGGGTCACCTCCACCACCCCGCGTCGGGCCAAGGCGGTGACCTCGCCTCCGATGTCCTCCATTTGCCGGCTGACCTCGGGCCCGCGCACCGCGGGGACGATGCAGAAGGCGCAGGAATTGTCACAGCCGGTCTGGATGGTCACCCAGGCGGCGTAGGGCAGCTCGCGGACCGCCGAGAGTGCCACCGCCTGGCCCTCGGACGGCGCGGGGGGCGCGTCGGGCACCTCCACCACGGGCCCTTCGGCCGCCGCCCGGCGCAGCAGGGCCGGCGCGTCGGCCAGGTTGTGGGTCCCGAAGACCACGTCGACGTGCCCAGCGCGCTGGCGCACCAGCTCCTTGTCCTTCTGGGCCAGGCAGCCACCCACGGCGATCTGCAGGTCGGGCTTGGCGTCACGGAGCCGCTTCAGGTGGCCCAGGTGGCCATAGAGCTTGTTGTCGGCGTTCTCCCGGATGCAACAGGTGTTGAGGACCACGACGTCGGCGTCCGCCAGGTCGTCGGTCGGCTCCATGCCGTCGGTGGCGAGCAACCCGGCCAGGCGCTCGGAGTCGTGCTCGTTCATCTGGCAGCCGAAGGTCCTGATGGCGAACTTGCGGGCCACGGCCGCTCACCCTACCCGGCGGGGATGCCCTCGCCCGTCACCAGGCCGCCGAGGTCCGGCCGCAGGCCCATGACCCGACCGGAGACCCCGGCCTCGGCCATCGCCGACCGTGCGGCGGTGGCGACGCTCGGCATGTCGGCCTGCAGGCAGATGGCGAGCAGCGTGGGGCCGGCGCCCGACCAGCAGGCCGCCAGCGCGCCGCCGGCCTGGAGGGCGGCCAACAGCTTCGGCGCCTCGGGGAAGAGCGGGCTGCGGTAGTCCTGGTGCAGCCGGTCGTCAGCCGCTTCCCGCACCAGCCGGCGGTGGTCGCCCAGCCCGGCCAGCAGCATCCCCAGCCGGCCGAGGTTGAAGGTGGCGTCCTCGCGGCTCACCTGGGCCGGCAACGACTGGCGGGCCCGGGCGGTGGGCAGCGCCCGGTCCGGTACGGCGGCGACGAATGCCAGCACCGGGTCGAGCGGGAGGCGCACTACCTGCACCGAACCGCGCACGGTGGTGGCGACGACGAGGCCACCGACCACGCTGGCGGCGGCGTTCTCCGGATGGCCGTCGACCCGGGCGGCGAATGCCAGGGGATCTTCGGCGCCGGCGGCCGCGGCGGCGGCGGCGGCCAGGGCGGCCGACGACCCGAGCCCGCGGGCCACCGGGACCTGCGAGCGCACCGTGATGGCCAAGTGGTCGTGCCCGGTGACGTCCATGGCCACGCGGGCCGCCAGGTGCCCGGCGTCGTCGGCCAGCCCGGCGCCCTCCCCCTCGCTCCGGACGGTCAGCTTGTCGGCCGGCTCGACCTCGACCTCGACGTAGCGGTCGAGGGCGACCGCCAGCACGTCGAAACCAGGGCCGAGGTTGGCCGCGGAGGCGGGAGCTCGGGCGCGCACCGGTTCACCATAGGCGCGCCAACAGGGAGGGCACGGGCAACGGGGCCGCGGTGACGACCGGGACGCGGACGTGCTGCGAGGCGACCGAGAGGGCCGCCCAGCCGACGACGGTCCCGGCCGGAGCCCCGCCCCGCGGCGGCCGCCGGACGTCGACCTGCCAGTGCACCGTCGCCCCGGGGCCGAGGTCCAGGGTGGCGTCACGGGTGAGCACGAGCGCCACCCGGCGCCCGGCCACCACCGCAGTCCCGACACGTTCGCCCCGGGCGGCGACGCGGGACGCCAACAACGGGCGCACCGCCGCCTGGGCGAGCGCCAGGGCCTGCTGCCCGGCCCGTTCGAGCACTGTCGGACCCTCCTGGTTCGTCACCGCCGCCAGCGCCGTCACCGCCCGGCCGCCGACGAGGGTCCGGTACGCCAGCACGTCGCCACCGCCGGCCGATGTCGTGAACCCGGACTTCACCCCGACGACGCCGGTTGTGCCGAGCATCGGCGTGTAGGTGGACACCGTCCCGGCCAGCGGGAGGGTCACCGACGACTCGGTGACGATGGAGGCGAAGACCGGGTCCCGCATGGCGGCGGCGGCCACGTGGAGCAGGTCGGCCGCGGTGGACACCGAGGCCGGGGCGAAGCCGCTGGCGTCGGCGAAGTGGGTATGGGCCATGCCCAGCCGGGTGGCGGTGGTGTTCATCTCGTCGACGAAGGCGGCGACCGAGCCGGCGTCCCAGCCGGCCAGGGAGTAGGCGAGGTCGTTGGCCGAGTGCACCAGCAGCCCCTGGAGCATCTGGAGCTCCGACAGCTGCTCCCCCGCGTGGAACGCCACGTTGGACTGGTCGGTGACGGTGTCGTTGCCGAACTGCTGGGCGTCGGTCGGCGTGACGGTGATGGCCGGCCCCGGCTGTCCCGGCCGCAGCGGGTGATCGTGCAGGACGACGTAGGCGGTCATGACCTTGGTCAGGCTGGCGACGGGCGCCGGCTGCTCGGTCCCCGACTGGGCGGCGTAGCCGACCACCGGCACGGCGACCGCCGACTCTCCCGCCGGTGCCCACGGCAGGGCAGCCGGTGCGCTCGCCGCGGTGGTGGTCGGCGGGGCCGACGCCAGGTGGACGATCGCCACCGACGGCGCATCGCCGAGGTTGGCGAGGACCAGGCCGCCGAAGGACAGCCCCCCCAGCACGACCAGCGCCAGGAGGGCGGCTACCTGCCGCCGCCGGCGCACCACCCGGCGCCGGGTGCCGGCATCGGGGAAGTGGGGATGCCGCCCCGGCACCGCCGGGCCGGGTGAGTACGGCGCCATGGGCCGGCGTCCCGTACCCGCCCGGTTCACTAGGAGCGGCCGTCCAGCTCCTCGGGCGTCATGAGGACGGCTCTCGCCTTGGAGCCCTCCGACGGCCCCACCACTCCCCGGCGCTCGAGCAGGTCCATGAGCCGCCCGGCCCGCGCGAACCCCACCCGGAGCTTGCGCTGCAGCATCGACGTCGACCCCAGTTGGGACCGCACGACCAGGTCCATCGCTTGGACCAGCAGCTCGTCGTCGTCCTCGCCGCCGCCCGGCAGCCCCGCGCCCGGGGCGTCCACGACCCCTTCGATCGCCACCACCGGCTCGGACGTGCCGCCCTGCCGGCGCCAGTGGCCGACGACCTCGCGCACCTCGGACTCGGCCACCCAGGGGCCCTGGATCCGTCGGGGTATCGACGACGACGCCGTGAGCAGCAGCATGTCGCCCTTGCCGATCAGGCGCTCGGCCCCGGGCTGGTCGAGGATCACCCGGCTGTCGGCCAGGGACGAGACGGAGAAGGCCATTCGGCTCGGGATGTTGGCCTTGATCACGCCGGTGATGACGTCGACCGACGGCCGCTGGGTGGCCAGCACGAGGTGGATGCCGACCGCCCGGGCCATCTGGGCGATCCGGCACACCGACTCCTCGACGTCCCGGGCCGCCACCATCATGAGGTCGTTGAGCTCGTCGACGACGACGAGGATGAACGGCAGCCGCTCGGGGCCTTCGCTCTCTTCGTCGGGGCGGGGCGGCGTGAGCTCGCCGCGGTCGAACGCTTCGCTGTAGCCGGTGATGTCCCGCACCCCGTGCTCGGCCAGGAGGTCGTAGCGGCGCTCCATCTCCTTGACCGCCCACGACAGGGCGTTGGCCGCCTTCTTGGGGTCCACGACCACGGGCGTGAGCAGGTGGGGCAGCCCGTTGTACTGGCCCAGCTCCACCCGCTTGGGGTCGACGAGGATGAGCCGCACCTGGTCGGGCGTCGCCCGCATCAGCACCGAGGTGATGAGCGAGTTGATGCACGACGACTTGCCGGCGCCGGTGGCACCCGAGATCAGCATGTGCGGCATCTCGGCCAGGTTGACCATGACCGCCCGACCCGAGATGTCCCGGCCCAGGGCCACCTCGAGCGGGTGGTGGGCCCGCCTCGCCTCACCCGAGGCGAGGATGTCGCCGAGCGACACCAGCTGGCGCTGGCGGTTGGGGACCTCCACGCCGATGGCCGACTTGCCCGGGATCGGGGCGAGGATCCGGACGTCGGGCGACGCCATCGCGTAAGCGATGTCCTTGGAGAGGCTGGTCACCCGGGCGACCTTCACCCCGGCCCCCAGCTCCAGCTCGAAGCGGGTGACCGTCGGCCCGACGGTGCGGCCGACCAGCCTGGTCTCGACCCCGTGGGCGGCGAGGGAGGCCACCAGCGCCTCCCCGGCCTGCTCGAGGAGGCGCATGTCGAGGCGCTGCTCGCCCGAGCGGGCCAGCACGCGCATCGCCGGCAGGCGCCACCCGCCCACCTGGGTCGTGCGGGCCCGGCGGAGGGGCTCGGGCTCGACCTCGGGCTCGACCTCGACCTCGGGCTCGAGGGCCACCGGCTCGGGCTCGACCTCGACCTCGGGAACTACGGCCACCGGCTCGGGCTCGACCTCGGGCTCGATGGCGAGCTCGACCGGTTCCACCGGAGCCTCGTGCTCGAACCCGTCGTCCTCGCCCGCCCACCAGTCGCGGGCGGACCGGCCGACCGCCGAGACGGCCGTGACCAGGCCGCGACCCGCCTCGCCGACGGTCACACCGGTGGCCACCACCGTGCCCACGGCCACGACGGCGAGGAGGACGACCACCGCGCCGGCCGTCCCCACGCCCGACGCCATCGGACGGCCGGTGAGGGCACCCAGCCAGCCACCGGCCGCCGCCAGGATCTCCCGGCGTGCACCGAGCCGGGGGGAGCCGCCGGCCAGCTCGGCCAGCCCGCAGATCGCGACCAACGCCAGCGCGGCACCGATCCCCACCCGCAGCGGCTTGGCCCGGTTGCGGCCGGCGAGCACGCCCACCGCGGCGCCCACGCACACCGGCGGGAGCAGGTACCGGGCCCACCCGACCACGGCCCCGAGGCCAATGGTGACCGCCCGGCCGAGCCAGCCGGCGGCACCGGCGTAGACGGCCAGGGCGAGGAGCACCCCCAGGGCGACCAGACCGATCGCCCACAGATCGGCGGCATGGTCGTCGAAGAAGCCGGGCGGCTCGGGCGCGCGACGGGTACGGGCCGGAGGAGGTCGGCGCTTGGCGGTCACCACAGTGGCAACGAGGCTATCCGTCGCGACCAGCCCCCCTGGGGGACGGCCCTCAGACGGCCACGATCACCGGCACGATCATCGGCCGGCGGTGGGTCCGCTCGCTCACGAGGCGGCCGAGGGCCCGGCGGGCGTGCCGGGTCAGCACCTCGACGTCGTGGGCACCATCCTTCATGGCCTCGACGAGCGCCGCCGTGACCACCTGGCCGGCCTCGCCGAGCAGCTCCTCGGCCTCGGGGGCGTGGACCCAGCCCTTGGTCGCGATCTGAGGGTCGCCGAACAGTGCCTGGCGCTGGAGGTCGACCGTGGCGACGACCATGACGACGCCCTCCTCCGCCAGGAGCCGCCGGTCCCGGAGCACCCCGTGCCCGACATCGCCCACCGTGCCGTCGACGTAGAGATAGCCGGCAGGGACCGTGCCGTCTCGCCGCAGCCCGGCGTCGTCGAGCCGGACGACGTCGCCGTCGGCGCAACGCACGATCTGGTCGGCCGGCACACCCATCGTGCGGGCGAGGGCGGCGTGGTGCACCAGGTGGCGGTACTCGCCGTGGACCGGGACGAAGGCCGAGGGCCGTGCCACCGACAAGAGGGTGGCGAGCTCGCCCTGGCGGGCGTGACCGCTGACGTGGACGGCGTCGGCGCCCGAGTGCACGACCTGGGCGCCGCGGCGGTACAGCTCGTCGATCACCCGGCCGACCGACCACTCGTTGCCCGGGATCGGGTGGGCGCTGATGACGACGACGTCCCCCTCGGAGAGGCGGAACCGTTTGTTGTCGCCGGTCGCCATCAACGACAGGGCCGACATCGGCTCGCCCTGGGAGCCGGTCGACACCACACAGATCTCGCCGTCGGGCAGGTCGTCGATCTCCTCGATGTCGACGAGGGTGCCGTCGGGGACGGTCAGGAGGCCGAGGCGGGTCGCCAGGTCGACGTTCTTGCCCATGGACCGCCCGAGGGTCGCCACCCGGCGGCCGTTGGCCACGGCGGCGTCGACGATCTGCTGCACCCGGTGGATGTGGCTGGCGAAGCAGGCGACCACCACTCGCCGCCCGGCGCTGGTGGCCAGGACCCGCCGGAGGGTGCCGCCGACCGAGCTCTCCGACGGGGTGAAGCCCGGCTCCTCGGCGTTGGTCGAGTCCGAGAGCAGGAGCCGGATCCCGGGCCCGGCGGCGAGCGCCCCGATCCGGGCGAGGTCGGTCAGCCGGCCGTCGACGGGATGGAGGTCGATCTTGAAATCGCCCGAGTGCAGCACCACGCCCTGGGGCGTGTGGAAGGCGATGGCGAAGCCATGGGGCACCGAGTGGGTGACAGGGATGAACTCGACGTCGCACGGGCCGATCCGGCGTCGCTCGCCGTCGGCGACCGCCACGTACGTCGCCCGTCCCGACAGGCCGGCCTCGTCAATCCGGTTGCGGGCGAGGCCGAGCGAGAGCTGCGAACCGTAGATCGGCAGTGCCATCTCCCGGAGGAGGAACGCCAGCCCACCGGTGTGGTCCTCGTGCCCGTGGGTGAGCACCACGGCCTCCACCCGCTCGGCGTTGTCGCGCAGGTAGGAGAAGTCGGGAAGGACCAGGTCGACCCCGGGCATGTCGGGCTCGGGGAACATGACGCCGCAGTCGAGGACGAGGATGCGGCCGTCGACCTCGATGCAGGCGCAGTTCCGCCCGATCTCGCCGAGCCCGCCGAGGAAGACGATGCGGACCGGATCAGCCAACTGGCCCACCGACCCCGGCCACGGAACCGAGCCGGGCGATGACCCGGGAGGCCTCGCCCTCGAGCTCCGGTGGGGCGCCCCCCATGGGCGGGCGGCACTGCCCGACCGGCAGCCCGATCGCCCGGCACGCTGCCTTGGCCGGGATCGGGTTGGGGAAGGCCTCCGACGACACGAAGTCGTAGGACTCGAGCAGCCGCTCGTTGACGACGCGGGCGCCGTCGACGTCGCCCTTGCGGAAGGCGGCGACCATCTCGCCGATCTCGGTCCCGCACCAGTGCGAGGCCACGCTCACCACGCCCACCGCCCCGAGGGCGAGGAGGGGCAGGGTGAGGGGATCGTCGCCGCTGTAGAGCTCGAGCTTCTCGGGTGCGTGGGCCCGCAGGCGAGCGGCGCCGACCGGGTCGTTGGCGGCGTCCTTCAGCGCCACCACGTTGGTGGTCGCCTCGAGGACGCGCAATACGGTGGTGGTGGCGATCCGCCGGCCGGTCCGGAACGGCACGTCGTAGAGCATGACCGGGAGCGACGTCGACCGTGCCACCGCGGTGAAGTGCGCCACCAGGCCGTCCTGGGAGGGCCGGTTGTAGTACGGCGTCACCACCAGCACCCCGTCGACCCCGGTGTCCGCCGCCGCGGCGGTGAACTCGACGGAGTGGCGGGTGTCGTTGGTGCCCGTCCCGGCCAGCACCGGAACGGTCACGGCCTCGGACACCGCGCGGAAGAGCTCGGTGCGCTCGGCGTCGTCGAGGACCGGCGCCTCGCCGGTGGTCCCGGCGACGACCAGCCCGTCACTGCCGTGCGCCGCCAGCCACCGGGCCAGGGTCACGGCGCCGTCTATGTCCAGCCGATCCTCGGCGTCGAACGGCGTCACCATCGCCGTGACGACGGCGCCGAAGCGAGCGGGACGCATGAACGCAGGTTACCAGCCGGCCACGCGACCTCTCGGGGGGTTCAGGCCACCTGGCGGTCCACCGGGGAACCGTCGGCGAAGGCGTCGTCCTCCTCGGTGGAGTCGGCGAGGTCCTCGAAGGCGATGGCGCCCATCTCGGTGAACTTCTGCCGCAGCCAACCACCGGCGGCGTCGAGCAGCCCCAGCTTCTTGAGGTTGGGCACGATCCTGGAGAACAGGAGCACCTGGAACTCGTTGCGCTGGGGGGAGGCCGCCATCACCCGCACCACGTCCTCGGGCGGGACCTCGAGGCGGTCCCAGACCTCCTGCATGAGCATCCGGTCCTTCATCCGCACCGCCGCCTCGAAGGCGAACTCCTGGCGCTCCCGCAGCTCGGCCGCGGTGAGCTGCTGGTAGTAGTCCTGGAGGCTGATGACCCCGAAGGCCACGTGGCGGGCCTCGTCCGCCATCACGTAGCGCAGGAGCTGCTTCAAGAGCGGCTCGGTCGTCATGGCGTGGATGAAGCCGAACGCCGCCAGCGCCAGTCCCTCCACCATGATCTGCATCCCGAGGTAGGTCATGTCCCAGCGGGCATCGGCGACGATGTCGTCGAGCAGGAGACCCAAGTGGTGGTTGATCGGATAGTGCCCCGAGAGCTTCTCGTCGAGGTACTTGGAGAACACCTCGACGTGACGGGCCTCGTCCATCACCTGGCTGGCGGCGTAGTACTTGGCGTCGATCCAGGGCACCGTCTCGACGATCTTGGCCGTGCACAGCAGCGCCCCCTGCTCGCCGTGCATGAACTGGGAGAGCATCCAGTTCTGGTTCTCCACCCCGAGCCGGAGCCACTCGCCGTCCCCCCACCGCTCGAGGGCCGTCCCGGCCAGGGCGGCCGCCGGGAACTGCTGGTCGGTGGCCTGGTTGTTGGCCGCGACCACCCGCTCCTGGTCCACGTCGAGGTGCCATGGCAGGTCCGTCTGGCCGTTCCACTGAGCCTTCTTGGCCTTTTCGTACAGCCGGTCGAGGCGCGCCTTGACGCCCTTCTCGTAGTCCCAGGTGAACTCGGCCGGGCAGTGATCGTCGACGAGGTGGCGACCCTCGGGCTCAGCGCGGCCGACCGGGGCCATGGCGGCAGCGACGTCGTCGACGTCGTCTCGCCCGATGATCTCGGCGTTACTGCGCATCAGCGTTCCTTTCCACGGGGCTCGTCGACCATCCGCAGCGCCTGGATGCCCGGGATGACGAACGTGCTCACCAGGTGCCGGGCCTGCTCGGGGTCGGCGAGGTCGGTGCCCTCGGCCGGGCTCGTCAGGTAGGACAGGACGATGCGGACTGCCCACTCGGCCGCCCGGGCCGCCTGGTCGGGCGCCAGCCATCGCCTGAAGAACGGTGCGCTGAAGCCCGCCGCCGCCGCCAGCAGGTGGTCGAGCCCGTCGAAGGCCAGGTGGCGCAGCACCACCCCGGGCTCGTGCGCCAGGAGCGAACCGAGAGCCTCGTGGTCGGCCAGCCGGCGGGCCGCTGCCACCATCCCCGCCACCAGGACGTCCTCGAGGTCGTGCGCCTCGCCCATGACGACGGCGAGGGCGGAGAAGAAGCGGGCGGCCTCCGTCTCGACCACCGCGGCGAGGACGGCGTCCTTGCCACCGGGGAAGTTCCGGTAGAGGGTCGCCCGGGAGACCCCGGCCTCCTGGGCGACGTGGTCGAGGGTCGTCCGCTGCAGGCCCTGGCGGGCGTAGCACCGCAGCGCCCCGTCGACGACCCGGACGCGGGTGGCGGTGCGGTCGTCGGTGCCCAGGTGCCGGACTTCCCCGCTCCGATCGACCGACAGCCCGGCGCGCAAGCCCACGATGACACGATAAGCCGCAATTTGTCTCATCGTCAACCGATCCCGGGGGGCACCACCCCGGCCAGCAGCTCGGCCCGGACCAGCCGGGACACCTGCTCGGGATCGTCGAGGTCCCATCGCCCCGGGGAGCCGATGAACGACAGCACCATCCGGGCGAGGAAGTCGGCCGCCTCGGCCGGGTCGACACCGGGGGCCAGCTCGTGGCGGGCCAGGTAGGGGCCGAGGAAGGCGGCGATGGCGCGCTGGGTGCCGCGCGCCTCGACGGTCAGCTTGGGCACGAGGACCTCGGGCTCCGTCTCGAGCACCCGCTGGAGGACCTCGTGGTCCCGGATGGCCCGGTGGGCGAAGGCAAGTCCCCGCTCCATGACCTCCTCCAGCGACCCCGCCGACCGGAGCTGCTCGTAGAGCCGGTCGAAGAACCGACGGTGCTCCCACGCCACCACCGCAGTGACCAGCTCCTCCCGCCCTCCGGGGAAGTAGCGGTACACCGAGGCGCGCGACAGACCGGCCCGGCGGGCGGCGTCGTCGACGGTGGTCTTGGACAGCCCCCACCGCGCGACGCACTCGTAGGTCGCCCGGAGGATCCGCTCGCGGGCCTCCGGCCGGGGCACCTCAGAGGCCGAGGATCGACTCGAGCCCGACCGTCAGGCCGGGCCGACGGCCCACGGCCCGCACGGCCAGGAGGACCCCGGGCATGAACGAGCGCCGGTCGTAGGAGTCGTGGCGGAGGGTGAGGCTCTGGCCGGCCGCGCCGAAGACCACCTCTTCGTGGGCGACCAGGCCGGGCAGCCGCACCGAGTGCACCCGCACGCCGCCCGGTGCCTCGCCGCCCCGGGCGCCCGCCAGCACCTCGTGGGTCGTCGGGTCGGGTGGGAGCGGGGGGCTCCCCGCCACCGCACGGGCGGCGGCGATCCGTTCGGCCGTGCGGAGGGCGGTGCCCGACGGGGCGTCGACCTTGCGGTCGTGGTGGAGCTCGATCACCTCCACGCCGTCCATGTGGGGCGCCGCCAGCTCACACAGCCTCACCAGCAGGACGGCACCGATGGCGAAGTTGGGCGCCACCACGGCGTTGGCCCGGGAGCCGTCGAACCACCGGCCCAGCTCGGCCAGGTCGTCGGGGCCCAGCCCGGTCGTCCCCACCACGGCGTGGACGCCGTGCCCGGCGCACCAGGCGAGGTTGGCCCGTGCGGCCCGGGCGTCGGTGAAGTCCACCGCCACCTCGGCGGCCGCGGCGTCGGCGATGTCGGTGCCGGGCAGGTGCGGGTCGACGGACGCCACGAGCTCGAGGTCCGCCGCCTCGTCCACGGCCCGGCAGACCTCCTCGCCCATGCGGCCCGCCGCGCCGAGCACCGCCACCGTCGTCACGCCGGCCACGCTACCCAGCCC
>JBOGGF010000253.1:0-8411 GCA_050743965.1 Acidimicrobiales bacterium | reverse complement strand
GCGCCACGCCGCGCCGCCGCCGCGCCACACCGCCGCCGCAGCGCCGCCACACCGGCGGCTCGCCTCGTCCCTCGCCGGCGCGAGCTGAGCCACGCCGGGCCGGACCGCTGCCCGCCCGCCGTCAGTGGGGGACGGCGGTGTGCTTCAGCTCGTTGATCTCGGGATGCTCGACGAGCAGGCGCACGACGCGCTCGATGGTGGTGCGGGCAAGATCGCCGTCGGCGCCCGGCCGGGTCATGACCCGGATGAACGCCGCCTGGTCACCGGCGATGAAGGTCGGGACACCGAAGACGTCGTGGTCGGCGACCGATGCCTCGTGCTCCCGGTGGAGCACCTGCAGCGGCCAGCCCTCCTCGATCTCCTTGCGTACGGCGTCGGCCGGCACGCCCGAGGCCTCCAGCACGTCGGCGACCACGTCGGCGTCGGCGATCTCCCGCCCATCGTCGTGGCGGGCGGCGAAGAGCGCTCGGTGAGCGCCGAGGAAGCGGTCGGGGAAGCGGTCACGCACGACGATCCCCGCCTCGAGGGCCAGGACGCCGCGCGGCTTGTCCGCCTGCTCCCACACCGGCGTTCCACCCTCCTCGACGTGCGCCTGCATCAGGGAGAACGGAGTGAACTTCACCTCCCACTGGGCGCCCGCCTCAAGGGCGGTCACCAGGTGCTCGTGGGCGTTGCGGGCGAACGGGCAGAGGTAGTCCCAGGTCACGGAGAAATGCTGGACAGTCATACCACGGGCCAACCCGACCGCCGCCCGCCGTATTCCCGCCCGCCCGCCACCGCTCACCGCCCGCCATATTCATTCCCGCCCGCCCGCCCGCCACCGCTCACCGGCCGCTCACACCGCCGCCGGTGCCGTCCGAGGTACCAGCCGCCGGGCTGCGAGGCCGACCGTGGTGCCGATCACCGCCCCGCCCACGACGTCGCTCGCGTGGTGGGCCCGCAGGTGCACCCGGCTGGCAGCGATGGCCGCGGCCAATGCCAGGCAGGCCGCCACCTCCCCTGGCCCCTGGGGCAGCGTCACCGCGGTGCAGAAGGCGGCGAGCGTGTGGCCACTCGGAAAGCTGCTACTACGGGGTCGGCGGACGGGAAGGATGGCCCGGGCGGCGGCGCCGGTGGACGTCTCGGGCCGCTGCCGGTGCACGAGTCGCTTGGCGCCCATGTTCACGGCGGCGGAGGTGATGCCGGCCACGGCGAGGGCCCGTACCGCACGACGGCGGGCCGGGCCCGGGTGGCGACCCTCGAACGCCGCCAGGACGGCCCAGGCGAACCCGTAGTCCGCCATGTTCGAGAGCACCAGGGCGGCGGCATCGGCTGCAGGTTGGCCCCGGACATGCTCGAAGAGCCGGTCTGCGGCGTCGTCGAGACCAGCGAGGGCGCGTCCGGCCTCGCTGGCACGGTCCCAGCCCGTCCCCGGCGCGCCGGGCGCACCACGCCGGTCTGCCGGCGCCATGGCGGGCGCCCGCCCATTGCCGGTGGATGCGACTTGACGGGCGCGGGCGACCCTCACGGCCGACCCCCCGGCTCCCGCGCCCCCAGTGGAGCCGGGGGGTACCCAGCCGGGGTGCCACCGGCGGTGGCCTCGGTGGCCGGTCCCTCGTCGGTGGCCGGTCCCTCCTCGGCAGCCAGGCCCTCGTCGCCGGCCCGTCCCGCGGCAACGGCGGGTTCGATGGCGATGCCGTCACCGGCGGCGACCGCCGGGGGCTGGCCGCCGAAGGCGGGGCACCATGCCTGGAAGTTGCAGTACCGGCAGAGCGGGCCGGGACGAGGCCGGAAGTCGGTGTGCTCGCACGCCCGCTCGATCGCCCGCCAGACGGCGACCGTGCGCTGCCGCTGGGCCCGGACGGTCTGCTCGGACGGCACGGCGCTGATCACGAGCGGCTCGCGCAGGTGCAGCAGCCGGACCTCGACCGGGAGCCTGCCCAGTACCCGCTGGCAGAGGAGCGCGTAGAGGTGGACGCCGGTGAGCCGATGCTGCTCGAAGCGGGCGCCCGGGGCCCGCCCGGTCTTGTAGTCGACGATGACGAGATCGCCGTCCTCGGTCAGGTCGAGCCGGTCGATGATGCCCCGGAGGCGGAGACCCGCGACCTCCGCCTCGAGCAGCAGCTCGACCCCGATGGCCCGGACCCGGTTCGGATCCTCCAGCTCGAAGTAACGGTCGACCAGCGCCGCCGCGTCGGCCCGCATCTCGGCTGCTTCGTCGTCGGTCAGGCCCAACCCGACCAGCTCGGGGTCCGTCTCGAGCTGCCGCCATGCCGCCGCCAGCTCGCCGCGGGCGGCGGCGCGGGTGCGGCGGCCGGCCGGGTGGTGCCAGATCAGGCCCTCCAGGGCGGCATGGACGAGCGTGCCCTTGACCGCGGGGGGCGAGGACGGCTCCGGCAGGTGGTCGATGGTGCGCAGGCGGAACGCCAGCGGGCAGTCGGTGAACGCGTTGACCCGGGTGGGGGAGAGCGAGCGAGGGACCGTCAGCGGCATGGTCCCAAGGTTACGACGGGGGTGTGCCGTCGCCGGGCCACCGGCCTCTCGTCGCGGCACCGGTCGGGATGGTCCCGATGTCGCGGACGGCGCATGCTCCCGAGCGAGTCGGGTATGGCGTCAACCGAAGGTGCACACCCAGTCGCGAGGAGCGAGGTGGAGCAGGTGGAGCAGGTGGAGCAACGGGCCGTGATACTTTCGGGTTCCCTCGGCCTGGGGCACGAGATGATGGTGCGAAGTTGCGCGTCGGTGCTCGGCCGGTCCGGGTGGGGCGTGCGGAGCCTCGACAGCATGGCGATGCTCGGCAGCCGCTGCGGTCCGGCCGGCGAGCGCCTCTTCACCCGCGTGGTCGGCCGGACCCCCGGCCTCTACGACGCCCTGCACTTCGCCCACCTCCGGACCGGCAGCCCCCTGGCGGCGTTCATGGACGACCGGGCCGGCGCCCGGCTCGTCCCGGCCCTGCGCCGGGAGCTGGCAATGAGCCCCGCCGACCTGGTCTTGAGCGTCTTCGCCACCGGGGCATCGGCGGCGGCCAAGCTCAAGCAGGAGGCACCCGACCGGCGCACGGTCGTGCTGTGCGCGGACGTGACCCTGCACCGGTTGTGGGTTGCGGAGGGGACGGACCTCTTCCTCACGACCTCCCCGGCGGCTCGCGCCTCGGTCCTGCGCTACCTGCCACGGGCCAGGACGGCGGTCATCCCGCCCCCGGTCCGGCCCGAGTTCGGCCGCGCCCCGTCGCGGGAACGAGCACGCGCCGCCCTGGGCCTGCCCCCCGACCGCCCCTGCGTCCTCGTGATCGACAGCGGGTGGGGCTTCGGCCCACTGGAGCGGAGCGTGCGGGGACTGGCCGAGGCCGGCGTGGAGGTGCTGGCCGTCGCCGGCCGCCGTGCCAGCCTCGAGGCCCGGCTTCGCTCGCTCGCGGCGGCGACGCCGCTGCTGCACCCGTTCGGCTTCGTCGACGACGTGCCGTTGCTGATGGCGGCGTCCGACGTCGTGACGGCACTGCCGGGCGCGACCACCTGCGGCGAGGCCCGCGCCGTCGGTCGCCCCCTGCTGCTCCTGGACCTGATGCCGGGCCACGGGCGGGACAACCTCCTCCACGAGCTGGAGCTGGGCGGGGCACGGGTGGCCGGCCCGGCTCCGGAGGACTTCGTCGCCGCCGCCCAGGCGCTCCTCGATGATCGCCCGGCGGTGCCGCGCCCTCCGGTGCCCGGCGCCTGGGAGTCGGCGTTCGCGGCGGCGTTGGAGGACATCGGGCTCGAGCTCCGGGCGGGCGAGCTCCGGGCGGGCGAGGTCCGGGACGCACCCGCGGCTGCCGCCGGCCCGTCCGCCCCGCCTGCCTCGCCTGCGGCCGACGCGCCGCCGGACCCGTTCGGTGCCCCAGCGCCGGCCCGCGAGCCGGTGACGACCGGGCGGCCCATGGCGTCCGCCGCGGCGGTGGGTGGGCGCCCACGATGATGCGTACCCTGTTCCTCAATCCCCCCTCGTTCGAAGGGTTCGACGGCGGCGCCGGAGCCCGCTACCAGGCAAAGCGAGAGATCCGCTCGTACTGGTACCCGACGTGGCTGGCCCAGCCGGCGGCGATCGTGCCCGACAGCCTTCTCGTCGACGCCCCCCCGGCCGGGCTGGGCGTGGACGACGTGGTGCCGCTCGCCCGTCGCCACGACCTCGCCGTGCTGCACACCAGCTCGCCGACCTTCCCGGGCGACGTGCGGGTCGCCGAGGCGATGAAGGAGGAGAACCCCTCGCTCACCGTCGGGCTGGTCGGCGCCAAGGTGGCGGTCGAGCCCGAGCGGTCGCTGGCGGCCTCGCCGGCCATCGACTTCGTGGGCCGGGAGGAGTTCGACTTCACCGTGGCCGAGATCGCCGAGGGGCTTCCCTTCGACCGGGTCGTCGGGATCAGCTACCGGCGTCCCGACGGGACGATCGTGCACAACGCCGACCGGCCGGTCCTGGAGGACATGGACCTCCTGCCCTTCGTCACCCCGGTCTACCGCCGCGACCTCGATCCGCGGCACTACGCCATCGGGTACCTCCGGCATCCCTACGTGTCGCTGTACACGGGGCGGGGCTGCCGGTCCCGGTGCACCTACTGCCTGTGGCCCCAGACCGTGGGCGGGCACCGGTACCGGACGCGCAGCGTGGGCCACGTCGTGGACGAGGCCGCGATGGCCCAGGAGATCTTCCCGGAGATGGAGGAGCTCTTCTTCGACGACGACACCTTCACCGACGACCGTCCCCGGGCGGAGGAGATCGCCCGGGGCCTGGGGCGGCTCGGCCTCACCTGGTCGTGCAACGCCAAGGCCAACGTCCCGAGGGAGACGCTGGCGGTGATGCGCGACAACGGGCTGCGGCTCCTCGTCGTCGGCTACGAGTCCGGCGACCAGAAGGTGCTCAACAACGTGAAGAAGGGCCTGAAGGTCGACCGCGCCCGCCGTTTCGCTCAGGACTGCCGGGAGCTGGGCATCACCGTGCACGGCACCTTCATCCTCGGCCTTCCGGGAGAGACCAGCGAGACGATCCGGCAGACGATCCGCTTCGCCCGCGAGGTCAACCCGCACACCATCCAGGTGTCGGTGGCCGCCCCCTACCCGGGGACCGAGCTGTACCGCCAGGCCGTCGAGAACGGCTGGCTGCTCGAGGACGACGAGGGCGCCACGTTGGTCAGCGAGCAGGGCACCCAGCTGGCGACGCTCGACTACCCGCACCTGAGCCGGACCGAGATCCTCGACTCGCTCGACACGTTCTACAAGCGGTTCTACTTCCGGGCCGGCAAGATCGCCGAGATGTCGGCCGAGATGGTGCGCCGGCCCCAGACAGTGGGGCGGCGGCTGCGCGAGGGTGGCGAGTTCGTCCACTTCCTCGGCCGGCGGACTCGGGCGACCAGCGGCTCGTAGGCGCCGCCACCGGCCCGGTTGGACGGGACCGGGGCCGTCTCGTGGAGCGAGCGTGCCGTGTTGATCGCCTTCGTCGCCGCCGTCCTCGCCGGCGCCAGCTTCGCCACGGGCGGGGTGCTCCAGCAGCATGCCGCCAGCACCCGGCCCGAGGGAGAGGCCCTTTCGTTCCGGCTCCTCGTGGACCTGGCACACGACCGGTTGTGGTGGCTCGGGATCGGCTTCGCCTTCCTCTCGTACGTCCTCGAGTCGTTGGCGCTGGCCTACGGCCCACTGGTGCTGGTCCAGCCCCTCATCGTGAGCGAGCTGCTGTTCGCCCTACCAATCTCCATCCGGTGGCAAGGGATGAGGATGGGCCGACGGGAGTGGGCGGGCACCGCCCTGGTCACGTGCGGCCTCGCCCTCGGGCTGGTGGCGGCCGCACCCGGGCAGGGTCGGTCCGATGCCCCGCTGGCCGACTGGGTGGTCGGCCTGACGGGCGTCGTGGTGCTGGCGGTCCTGGCCGTGGCGCTCGGCCGGTGCGGTCGCGGCCCGGTGCGGTCGTCGCTGTACGCCGTGGCCGCCGCATTGGTACTGGGCGTCCAGGCGGCGCTGCTCAAGGCCACCATCGCCCGGTTCGAGCACGGTCTCGTGGCGGCGCTGACCGACTGGCACCTGTGGGCGATGGTGGCCGCCAGCATCGTCGGGCTGCTGCTCGTCCAGAGCGCCTACGAATCGGGTCCCCTGGCCACGAGCATGCCCGTGGTCGATTCCGTCGACCCGGCGGTCGCCATCGTGTTCGGGATCCTGCTCTTCCACGAGCCGGTCCGGGGCGGCTCCTGGCTGATCGGGATCTTCGCCGGTGCGGCGTTCCTACTGGCCGGCATCATCGTCCTGGACACTTCGCCCCTGATCCAGTGCATCCAGCGGCTCGAGGGCGCCCAGCGGGCGGGATCAGGAACGGCTGAGGACGAGACTGCGCCGGCCCGACAGCCGGGTAGCGCCGGCCCGACAGACTTGTAGCGCCGGCACAGCGGGGTAGCGCCGGCTCGACCGGGTAGCGTCGGCCCCGGTGGTCGTGGACCAGCGGGACCAGCCTGTGGCTGCGGTGAAGGGAGGGACGGCGTGACCGAAGGCGTGGCCGGCCACCTGGTCCGGGTCGATGCCTGGGCCGGGGTACGAGCCGGGGACCCGGTGGAGGTGGCGGGGACGCGAATGCGGGGTGCCAGGTGGACCTTCCTCGCCCACGTTCGCAACACCGGTGCCGGTGCCGAGTGGATCGAGGTGGTCGGCGGGCGGGGCGACGACCGATCGTTGCGGTCCTTCCGGCCCGAGCAGGTCTTCCCGGTCGTGGGGCGGCCGGT
Organism: Acidimicrobiales bacterium; assembly: GCA_050743965.1. GTDB lineage: Bacteria > Actinomycetota > Acidimicrobiia > Acidimicrobiales > RAAP-2 > DAHUZJ01. The sequence goes on along the minus strand of JBOGGF010000253.1, from coordinate 1,702 downwards.
CCGGATCGGTGGCTCCCGGGCGGCCCGGCCGGGGGGACCACCCGACTCCCTGGCCCGGGCGCCGCAGCTACCGCTCGACCCGGCGCCGCGGGCGCGGCCGAAGGGCCGCTGACGGATCCTTCGCCCCCCCTACACTCGGCCCGGATGACCGACGCCGACGAGCCTCACGCCGCCCCCGGGGCGACAGCCGGGCGCCCGCTCGCGCGCCATGAGCGCCGTGGCCCGGTGGCGACCTTCACCCTCGACTCGCCCCGGAACCGCAACGCCCTGTCGGCCCGGCTCCTCGGCGAGCTGTTCGCCGGGCTGCAGGAGGTGCAGGCCGATCCCGACGTGCGCGTCGTGGTCCTGACCGGGGAGGGGTCCGTCTTCTGCTCGGGCCTGGACCTGGACGAGCGCCTCCATCCGCCGGCTACACCGGGGTCGGCCACGCTCGCCGAGGTGCTGTCGTCTCTCCACGCCCTCCCGCAGCCGGTGGTGGCCCGGGTCAACGGCCACGTCCGCGCCGGGGGGATGGGCCTCGTCGCCGCCTGCGACCTCGCCGTCGCGCCCGAGCGGGCCACGTTCGCCTTCACCGAGGTGCGGGTGGGCGTCGCCCCGGCGATCATCGCCGTGCCGGCCCTGGCGCTCATGGGCCGCCGGGCGTTCGCCCGCTATGCCCTCACCGGCGACGTCTTCGATGCGGACGAGGCCGTCGCCGCCGGCCTCCTCAGCGCCGCCGCGCCCGACACCGCTGCCATGGACGAGTGGGTGACGTCCGTCGTCGCGGCGCTGTTGCGCTCGGCGCCGTCGGCGGTCGCGGCCACCAAAGAGCTGCCGGGCCTGGTCGGCGGCCAGCCGTGGGACGAAGCGATGACGGTGGCGGAGTCCCTGTCGGCCGAGCTGTTCGCCGCCCCGGCCGGGACCGAGGGCATGGCGGCGTTCCTCGAGAAACGTGCACCGGCGTGGACGGTGGCGTGGCCGCCGGAAGACGCCGCCCGCCCGCGAGGAGGGTAGAGGAGGGTAGAGGAGGGTTGCGGCGAGGCCGGCGCCGGGCCGGACGCGCGGAAGCGGCGCCGGGTGGTCAGCGGGCGATGCCGCGGCAGAGGGCGTCGACCGAGCGTCGCGCCCACCCGGGCTCGCTCGGTATCCCGGCGACCCGACGGGCGAAGACCGCACCGGCCAGCAGCTGCAGGGCCAGGTCGACGTCGGCGTCCGCCGTCAGCCACCCGCCATCCTTGGCCCGCACGAGGAGGGCCCGGGCGTAGGCGGTGCGCGGCTCGACCACTCGCCGGCGGTGCAGCGCCAGCGCGTGCGGCTCCTCGCGGGCGCCGAGCAGGCAGCCGATCACCTCGAGGCACGACTCGGCAAAGCGGGCGTCGAACTCCTCGAGGAAGGCGACGAGGTCGCCGAGCGGGTCGTCGGACGACACGGCGGGCAGTTCGCCGCAGGTGGAGGCGACCGCCGCCGTCACCAGGTCGGCCTTGTCCCGGTAGCGGCGGTACACGGTGGCCCTGGAGACGCCGGCCTCCGACGCCACCGACTCCATCGACATGCGGCCGTAACCGAGGTCCTCGAGCTGGCGGAGGGCGGCGCCGACGATCGCCCGGCTGACCCGCTCGTCGCGTGGCCGCCCCGGCGCACCGCACCCCGGCGCGGCGGCGTCCGACGGCGTCGGGGCATCGACCAACGGCTGTTCGGACACTGCGCGCGCGGTGGTCATGCC
>JBOGGF010000252.1:0-5230 GCA_050743965.1 Acidimicrobiales bacterium | reverse complement strand
GTACAGCGACGTGCCCGCGCCGCCGCCGCCACCCGGGTTCGAGTCCTTCGGTGACGTGCCTTCCCCGCCCGCGCCGCCGCCGCCCGGGTTCGCAACGACGGGGCACGTCGACGCGCCGCCGGCGGCGCCAGCCGGCTTCGACTCCTTCGAGGATGTGGGAGCACCACCGCCCCCGCCGGCCGGTTTCGCCACCGCACCCACCCCAACGGTGGCCGGTGGGGAGCACGACGTCGAAGAGGTGCCGATCACTCCCGACTTCTTCGCCCGGGCCGGCCGCCGGCGCTGAGCCGGCCGGCGCCGCGGGATGCAACCCGCCGCGCCGAGCCGCTTCCTACCGGAGGCGGCGTGCCAGTTCGTCAGCGGTCGCGGAGTGGTGGGCCGTGGTCAGCCGGCGTCGAGGTCGGCCCGACGCCACGGGCCGCTGCTCCCGCCGGTCTTCTCCCACAGGGCGACGTCGTCGATGGTCATCGAGCGGTCGGCCGACTTGCACATGTCGTAGACAGTGAGCGCGGCGACGGTGCAGGCGGTCATGGCCTCCATCTCGACGCCGGTGCGGTCGACCGTCTCCACCTGGGCCTCGACCTCGACGTAGTCGTCACCGATCGAGAAATTGACCGCCACCGAGCCGACCAGCACCGGGTGGCACATCGGGATCATCTCGGCCGTCCGCTTGGCCGCCTGGATCCCGGCGATGCGGGCCGCGGCCAGGACGTCACCCTTGGTGATGGCATTGTTGGCCACCTTGGTCGTCGTCTCGGGGAGCATGGAGACCCGGCACCGAGCGAGCGCCCGACGGTGCGTCGGCTCCCTCGGCGTGACGTCGACCATGCGGGCACCCCCGAGGGGGTCGAGGTGGGTCAGGCTCCGTTCGGGCACGGGGAGAGTCTAGGGCGCTTCGCGACCGGCCGACGGCCGACGCGACGGGCCGAAGACCGGCGCGATCCGTTCGCCACGCGCTAGCATTGGCACTCAGAGGGTGAGAGTGCCAACGACCGGGCAACGACGAACAGCCGTACCGGCGAGGCACCCGGACGGGAGAGGGAGCCAGGATGCCCACCTACGAGTACGCCTGCACGTCCTGCGAGGAGCACCTCGAAGTCGTCCAGTCGTTCTCGGACGAGGCGCTCTCGACGTGCCCCAAGTGCGGCAACCCGCTGCGCAAGGTGTTCGGGTCGATCGGTATCGTCCTGAAGGGCAGTGGCTTCTACAAGAACGACAACCGCAAGGGCGCCAGCACGGGGAGCTCGAACGGCTCGAACGGCTCGAACGACCAGAACGGCTCGGGCACCAAGGCCGGCGAGTCGTCGGGGTCAACCTCGGGGGACTCGTCGTCGTCGGGCTCCTCGTCCGACAAGGGCTCCTCGTCCGACAAGGGCTCGTCGGCCGACAAGGGCTCCGGCAGCAGCAGCACCTCGACGAGCACCCCCAAGGCCGCCTCTTCTTGATCCCGGCAGGGTGCCGGCAGCCCGACCACCCGGCCGCCACCGGGGTGTTACGAGTCGAGCGCGACGGGGTGGCGGAGATCTGGCCAAGGCGGCGCTCGAGTCCCTCACCCGCTATTTGCTCAAGGTTGCTAAAGGAGCTCGGCCTCGAGCGCATCCGGGTGGACCTCGTGGTGGCGGGGCCCCTGTGCACCGTGGCGGCCAAGTCCGTCGGGACCTGACGGGCCGCCTGGCACGCGGCGACCGCGGACGGTCAGCGCCCGGGCGCCTCGGAGACGAGCAACTCGACGCCCTCGTCACCGGCCCGCAACGTGGACGCTGCCGGCGGCTCCAGCCACACCATCGACTCGGGGCCGACCTCGTGGCGCTCGCTGCCGGACTCGAACACCCCCGAGCCGGCGACGACGTAGATCATGGCCTCGTCCCCCGCGATCTCGACGGGCGCGGATGCGCCTGCCTCGACGACCAGGCGCCGGGCGCGCATGGGCACCTCGGCGTCGAACACGTCGGGGCCGGCACAGGCGGTCACGGTGTAGCCGTCCCCCTGGACGACGGTGAGGTCTTCAGGGCGTCGCACAACTGGCATGGTGGCACTCCAAGTGCAATAGTCGAACGGGCGCCCGCCGCCGGCTGGCGCAGTCGGGAGTTGGACGAGGTCTACGACACCACCGTCGGGGCCCACGTGCACTGGTCGTTCACGATGGTCCACACCGTGGCGGCGACGGGCCGTGGCGCCCAGAACTCGACGAACGAGAAGTTCTCGTCGCCGTCGTTCTCGAACCAGTGGGTCTCCCCGGGGAGGACCAGGACGCTCATGCCCGCGTGCAGGCGGGTCGGGCCCGAGTCGGTGTGCATGATCCCGGTACCTGCGAGCACCCAGAAGACATGGTGGCAGTCGGGATGCGCGTGCGACGCCCCGTTGTCGCCCGGGTGGTACAGGATCCGGTCGGCCCGCATCAGCTGCGCGTCGACTGGCACGTCGTCGGTCAGCAGGTCCAGCCGGTCTCGGGTGTCCCTCGTCGAGTCGAAGTGCGGAAGCTCCGCCTTGGCAAACACCTTGATCACGTTGCCACCTCCCCTGGAGATTCACGCCACCACCGTCGCGCCGCACGACGAGAATGTGCACCCCCTCTATACCACCGTGTCGCGCCGGGAGGGAAGTGCCTCTGCCGGCACCGGCGCCGGCACCGGCGCGTCGAGGACTGGATGTACGAACGGGTGCTGGACGCGTACGTGGCCGACCCGGCGCGCCGCAAGTTCTTCGCCGAGCCCAATCCATGGGCCCTGCGATCGATCGGCGGACAGGGCGCACCGACCAGGGGCCAGCCGCCTACGAGCCGCTCAGCTGCATGTCGCCCACGGCCAGGGTGCACCCGGCGGCGAGGCCCGGGAGCCATTCCAGGTCGCCGCCGATGTGGACGAGCGACCGGAGCATCCGCTGGAGAGTCGATGCCACCGTGACCTCGCGCACGGGCTCGGTCAGCTCCCCGCCGCGGACCATCAGGCCCTCGGCGCCGACCGAGAAGTCGCCGCTCACCGGATTGACCCCCGAGTGGACGCCGGTGACCGACTGGACGTAGAGCGCCTCGCCCACGGCCTCGAGGACGGCCGCCTGGTCCAGCTCGCCCGGCCGCAGCTGCACCGCCCGGCACCCGGCCCCGGGCGTGCCGGCGAACCCGCCCCGCACGGCCGAGCCGGTCGACACCGTCCCCGCACGGCGGGCCGCCACGGTGTCGTAGACGAAGCTGCGCAGGACGCCTTCCTCGATCAGGACGTTGCGCCGGGTGGCCAGCCCCTCGGCGTCGAAGACCGCCGCCCCGAATGCCCGCACGTCGGTCGGATCGTCCACCAGCGTCAGCGCCGGGTCGGCCACGACCTCCCCCACCCGGTCGGCGAAGAAGGACCGGCCCTTCACCACCGCCTCGCCCGAGAGGGCGGACGACACCACCGACAGGAGGGTCGAGACGACCCGGGGGTCGAAGACCACGGTGCACCGGCCCGAGCGGGCCTTGCCCGCCCCGAGCATGCGCACGGCACGCTCGATGGCGTCGGCCGCCGCCCGGTCGGGGTCGAGGTCGGCGAACGCCCGGCCCACGGTGAAGCCGCTGCCGGTCTGGGAGCCGCCGCCGGCGCCGGCGATGGCCGAGACCGACAGGTAGGCGCGGGTGCGGCGGGTGGTGGCCCGGATCCCGGTGGTCGAGGCGATGGCCACTTCGACGCTCCCGTCGCCGTAGTCGGCCGAATCGACCTGGCGGATGCGAGGGTCGGCGTTGCGCACCTGCTGCTCGAGCCGGAGTGCCAGGTCCACCTTCTGGTCGGTGGTGGCAGTGGCGAAGCCCGGGTCCCACAGGTCGAGCTCAGCCGGCGTCACCCCGTCCGGTTCGGCCAGCACGACGTGGGAGTCGGGGGTGGCGTAGGCGGCGTTGTCCCGGGCCTCCTCGAGGGTCGCCTTGACCACGGCCGGGTCGAGGGACCCGGCCCAGGCGAACCCGACCCGGTTGCCCTCCTCGCCCGCCGAGGCCACCACCCGGATCCCCACCCCGGCCGAGCTGGCCGAGGCGAGCGACTCCACCTCGCCGCCGTAGGCGCGGACGTCCGTGTCGTGGCCCTTGGCCACGTAGGCCTCGATCCCCTCGCCCGGGCCCGCCGCGCCGACCACCGTCTCGGCCAGGTCGAGCAGCTCGCTCACGCCGCCGTGCCGCCGACCGTGACGCCGGTGATGCGCAGGGTGGCCTGGCCGCAGCCGACCGGCACGCTCTGGCCGTCCTTGCCGCAGGTGCCCGGGGTCATGGCGAAGTCGCCGGCCACGGCGTCGACGCGGCGCAGGACCTCGGGCCCGTTGCCGATCAGGTTGGCGTCGCGCAGCGGCTCGGTGATGCGGCCGTCCTCGATCAGGTAGGCCTCCGTCGTGCCGAAGACGAAGTCCCCGGTCGTGGTGTTGACCTGACCGCCGCCGAGCTTGGCCACGTAGACCCCGTGGGGAGTCTGGGCCACGATCTCGTCGGGGTCGTCCTCGCCGGGGAGGAGGAACGTGTTGGTCATGCGCACCATCGGCAGGTGCTGGTAGCTCTGCCGCCGGCCGTTGCCCGAGGAGCGCCGCCCTTCCTTGCGGGCCCGCAGCCAGTCCCACAGGTAGTCGGTCAGCACGCCGTGGTCGATGAGGACGTTGCGGGCCGCCGCATGCCCTTCGTCGTCGACGGCGTAGTTGCCCCACTCCCCCGCCACGGTGCCGTCGTCGACCAGGGTCACGAGGGGGCTCGCCACCTGCTCGCCCACCTGGCCGACGTAGACCGAGGCGTCCTTGACGATGTGGTCGGCCTCGAGGCCGTGACCGCACGCCTCGTGGAAGAGGATGCCGCCGCTGCCCCCGGCCAGCACCACCGGCACCTCGCCCGACGGGGCCGGGCGGGCCGACAGCTTCCCCAGGGCCCGGCCGGCGGCCACCTGGGCCACCTGGGCCACGTCCACCTCGTCGAACACCTCGAACCCGACCGTCCGGGCCACGCTCTCGAACCCCGTCTGCATGCCGGTGTCGCCGCTGGCGATGCACGAGACGCTGTAGCGGGTGCGCACCTGGTCGTCCTCGGCCAGCACGCCCTCGGAGCTGGCGACCTGCACCCGGCGGCGGGAGTCGCCGTAGGCGGCCATCACCTGGGAGATCTCCCGCCCCGCCGAGCGGGCGGCGTCGTCGGCCCTCGCCAGCAGCTCGAGCTTGGTGGCCTTGGGCACCGAGGCGGGCAGGAGGAGCGCACGCGGCGCCACCGCCTGGCGGGAGGCCAGTGCCACGG
>JBOGGF010000251.1:0-2426 GCA_050743965.1 Acidimicrobiales bacterium | reverse complement strand
TCGGGCAGGAACCGGCCGGTGACGTAACGGTCGGAGAGCACTGCCGCAGCCACCAATGCAGCGTCCTGGATACGGACGCCGTGGTGGACCTCGTAGCGCTCCTTCAGTCCCCGCAGGATGGCGATGGTGTCGGTGACCGAGGGCTGGCCGACGAACACCTGCTGGAAGCGCCGCTCGAGGGCGGCGTCCTTCTCGATGTACCGGCGGTACTCGTCGAGGGTGGTGGCGCCGATGAGGCGGAGCTCGCCCCGGGCGAGGACCGGCTTGATCATGTTGCCGGCGTCCATGGCCCCCTCGGCCGCGCCGGCGCCCACGATGGTGTGCAGCTCGTCGATGAAGGTGATGACCCCGCCCTCGGCGTCGGTGATCTCCTTCAGCACGGCCTTGAGGCGCTCCTCGAACTCGCCGCGGTACTTGGCCCCGGCCACCATGGAGCCGAGGTCCAAGGCGACGACCCGGCGGTCCACCAGCGACTCGGGGACGTCGCCGTCGGTGATGCGCTGGGCGAGGCCGTCGACGATGGCCGTCTTGCCGACGCCGGGCTCGCCGATGAGGACCGGGTTGTTCTTGGTCCGGCGGGACAGGACCTGGACGACGCGGCGGATCTCCTCGTCCCGGCCGATCACCGGGTCGAGCTTGCCCGACCGGGAGAGCTCGGTCAGGTCCCGCCCGTACTTCTCCAGCGCCTGAAAGGTCCCCTCGGGCGTGGTCGAGGTCACCCGGTGGCTCCCGCGCGCCTCGCGCAGGGCGGCCAGCAGCTGGTCCCGGGAGACGCCGAGATCGTCGGCCCACTGCAGCACGAGGTGCTCGACCGAGAGGTACTCGTCGCCCATGTCGCGGCGCAGCGTGTCGGCCGCCGCCATGCCGTCGCGGGTCGCCCGCGACAGCGTCGGCTCCGAGCCCCCCACGGCGCGCGGCAGGCGGGCCAGGCGCTCGCCCAGCCGGCGGCTCACCTCGGCCGGGTCGGCACCCACCCGGGCGAGGATGGGCCGGGCGATGCTCTCGGGGTCGGCGAGGACGGCGGCCAGGAGGTGGTCGGGGGTGACCTCGGCTTGGTTGGCGGCGGCGGCCTGGCGAGTGGCGGCGGAGAAGGCCTCGCGGGTCTTGACCGTCCAGCGCTCCGGATCGATGGTCATCGGGGACCTACCTGGCCCGGCGGCGGCCCGGCGAGTAGGGAACCGGTGACCGGTCGAAGGGGACGAGATCCCGCCGGTACTGACGGTGGACGCGGTCGACCGCCTCCTTGGCCTCCTCGCGCGTGCGCGCCAGCTCGGCGCGGAGGTGTGCGACCTCCGCCTCCAGCTCGAGCACCCGGCGGACGCCCTCCAGGTTGACGCCCTCGGCCGTGAGCGACTGGATGCGACGCAAGCGGGCGAGGTCGCGGTCGGAGAACCGCCGGCTGCCGCCGGTGGTGCGGGACGGGTCGAGCAGGCCCCGGCGCTCGTAGACGCGCAGGGTCTGGGGATGGACCCCGGCCAGCTCGGCCGCGACCGAGATGACGTAGACGGCCCGGCCGTCGGGGACGGTCATCGCGCCCCCGACGGCGTGGTGCCGAAGGTGCCGGCCAGCTGCTCGAGGGCGGCGCGCTGGTCGTCGGTGAGCGACTTGGGCACGGCCACGTCGATCCGCACCAGCAGGTCGCCGGGCTTGGCGCCGTTCTTGCCGCCGGGGGGCACGCCCCGGCCCCGTACCCGCAGGTGGGTGCCGGGCTGGGTGCCCGGCGGCACCCGGAGGGTGACCGGCTCGTCGAGGGTGGGCACGGTCACGGTGGTGCCGAGGGCCGCCTCGGGGAAGCCGATCGGGATGGTCAGGGTGAGGTTGCGGCCTCGCCGACCGAACTGCGGGTGGGTCGCCACCCGCACCACGACGTAGAGATCGCCGGCCGGGCCCATGCCCTGCCCGGCGGCGCCTCTCCCCTTCACCCGGATGCGCTGCCCGTCCTCCACACCCGCGGGTACCCGGACCTTCACCGTGCGGTTGCGCCGCTCGGTCCCCGAGCCGTGGCACGTGGCGCACGGCGTGTCGACCACCGTCCCTCGACCGTTGCACTGGGGGCAGACGGTGGACAGGGAGAACAGGCCCTGGTTGTCGTCGAGGGTGCCCTTGCCGTTGCAGCGCGGGCACGTGCGGGTGCTCGTGCCCGGCGCGGCGCCGGACCCGTTGCACGTGTGGCACCGCACGTCCTCGGGGACGTTGACCGACACGGTGGCGCCACGCACCGCGTCCTCGAAGGACAGGTGCAGCTCCGTCTCCACGTCGGCCCCCCGCTGGGGGCCGCGGGTGCCCCGGCGCCGCGAGCGGCCGCCGCCGAACAGCCCGCCGAACAGGTCGCCGAGGTCGCCGAGGTCCTCGACCCGGAAGGTGCCCCCGGCCCCGGGCCCCGGGCTGCCGAAGCCGCCGGCCATGGGGCCCAGGCGGCGAACCTC
>JBOGGF010000250.1:0-4840 GCA_050743965.1 Acidimicrobiales bacterium | reverse complement strand
CGATCGCTGTGGCCAGCTGGGCGGGCGTGTATGTCCCGGCGGCGAGGGTCAGGGTGTAGCCGGTGCCGTTCACTGTCAGGCCGAGGACGTTGTCGGTCCCTGTGGCGACGGCGGTGCCGGCGGTGAGGGCCTGGCTGCCGGTCGCTTGGGCGGCGGCCGACGACTGGGTCACGGTGATGGTCTGGGTCCCGATCGCCAGCCCGCTGCCGGCGCTCAAGGCGCTGAAGCCGATCCCGGCCGCACCGGTCGCCAGGAGGAGCGACGGCGCGGTGGTCACCACCTGACCCTCGGACGAGACACCCTGGGAGGATGCCAGCACGTTGGCCTGGGCCAGCTGGTTCACGGTGAAGCTGAGCGAGCCGGTCTGGGCACCGGCCGAGGCCACCGCGGTGGCCACCGACGAGTCGGAGGTGGTGGCGGTGGCCAGGTTCCACTGCGAGGCCCGGGCCAGTGTCTGGGCGGCGGCGAGCACTCCCTGGAAGTCGGTGCTCAGGGTGCGGTAGTCACCGGACTCGGACTGGAGGGTCGACTGCTGCTCGGTCAGGTTGTTGATCGGGACCTGATAGCCCTTCAGCAGGGCCTGGATGACCTTGGTGGTTGTGATGCCCGAGATCAGGCCGTTCACCATCAGCGGGCTGCCGCTTGTCCCGGCGCTGGCCACCGTCATCGTCCCACCTCCCGTCGATCCCGCCGCTCCTACGCGCCGCCAGGCCGGTCGCCCGGCCTGGCGGCACCCATCTTCGCTGCTGCTGCCGGCACCCCGCCCCGTTGCGGACCACCGGCTCCTCGGCAGCGGGGCCCCGTCCCCCATCCCCCGCCGGGCCCCACCGCCTCAGGTCATCAGATGAGCTTCAGCACCAGCTGGGGCGCCGACTGGGCCTGGGCCAGCATGGAGACGCCGGTCTGCATCAGGATCTGGTCGGTCGAGAATGTGGTCATCTCCTGGGCCATGTTCACGTCGACCAGCTGGCTGTTGGCGGCCTGCAGGTTCTGCTGGCCGACCGTCAGGTTCGACACGATCGTCTGCAGCTCGTTCTGCGTGGCACCAACCTTGGAGGCGATTGTGTCCACCGTCGTGATGGCTTTCTGGACGACTGTGACGGCCAGTTGCGCTGTGGTCGCGGTCGAGATCGAGACGGCCGTGCCACTCCCCGCCGTTGTCACCGCTGTGGCGAAACCGAGTGACGTGTTCACTGTCACTTTCAGCTTCGCTGTAGTGCCCGTGGCGACCGTGGCGATCGTCAGCTTTGTTGTCGCCACGGAGGCGGTGACGACGTTGCCGAAGTCCGCATTGATTGTCTGTGCGACCTTCGCGAAGGTCTCTGTCGCGGTCAACGTCACGCTGTAGCTGGCTGTGCCGATCGAGAACGACAACTTGGTCGGTGTTGCACCCACCTTTGCGCCTGTCACCGCCGCCCCCGTCGCACTCGCCGCCGTGCCCGAGAGACCGAGGCTCGTGGATGTCGCCGCCTCGATCGACAGGCTGATCCGGTTTGTCGAGTTGTTGAAGGCGCCGACCTGCAGTGTCCCCGTGTACTTGGTGGACGGGGTTGTGCCCGTCCCCGTCAGCAGGTGGGTCGTCCCGAACGTGGTGGTCTTGGCGATCTTGTCGATCGATGAGGCCAGGTCCTGGAACTCGGTGTTGTTCGCCGTCCGTGCCGTTGTTGTCTCGGCCGCGCCGTTGGCCGACGTGAGCGCCAGCTGGTTCATGGTCTGGAGGATGGAGGAGATCTGTGTGAGCGCCCCCGCCGCCGTCTGGATCATCGACACGCCATTCTGGGCGTTCTGGATCGCCGTGTTGTAGCCGTTGGACTGGGACTTGAGGGCCTGGCTGATCACGTACTGGGCAGGCCCTGTAGCCGGCGTCTGGATCTGCAGGCCGGACGACAGGCGCTTGATGGCCGTCGTCATGGAGTTGTCGGTCGAGTTCAGGTCGTTGAGGGTCTGAAGGGCCGACAGGTTGGTGTCCACCACCAAAGAAGACATCCGTATCCTCCTCGCTTCGGTCGGCCGCACTTCCTTGTCCGGCCGCTCTATTGGTTCGACCCGTCGGTTGGCGGATCAACCTCAGTATCGGCGCCGGGCGGGGCCGACTTGAGCGGAACATTCGTCGTGTCCCGGCATGTCGGGGGACCGGAGCGCGCGACGTCCAGGCGGCACCCGACTCAAGATCGGCTCCCCGCCGGTCGATAACCGGGAGGCGGACGCCAGGACGGCGGGCCAGCACCCTGCGAAGGACACGCAGGACCTGTTCCGAGCGCGTCGACCTGGTGGGGCACCGTATGAACCTCAAGCAGCGAATGGGCCTCTTCGGGGTCCCGGCGATGGTGATCGCCATCGTGGTGATGCTCGTGGTCCCGATGCCGACGTTCCTGCTGGACATCCTCATCACCCTCAACATGTCGGCCGCCCTCGTGGTGCTGCTCACCACGATGCACGTCCGCCGGGCCAAGGACTTCTCCGTCTTCCCGTCCATGCTGCTGGTTGCGACCATGTTCCGCCTGGCGCTCAACGTCAGCGTCACCCGGCTGGTGCTCCTCCACGGCTATGCCGGCACGGTGGTGCAGGCCTTCGGCTCGTTCGTCGTGGGCGGCCAGATCGTGGTCGGGATCGTGATCTTCCTCATCCTGATCATCATCCAGTTCGTGGTCGTCACGAGCGGTGCGGGTCGTGTCTCCGAGGTGGCCGCCCGGTTCTCCCTCGACGCCATGGCGCCCAAGCTGGTGGCCATCGACGGCGAGCTCAACACCGGCCTGATCGACGAGCACGAGGCGCGCCGCCGCCGCAAGGAGATCGACGAGACGTCCGAGTTCTACGGGAACATGGACGGCGCAAGCAAGTTCGTCCGGGGCGACGCGATCGCCGCCCTCATCATCACGCTCATCAACCTGCTCGGCGGGTTCGCCATCGGCGTCCTACAGAACCACGACTCGGTCACGACCGCCATCCACACCTACAGCATCATGTCGATCGGCGACGGGCTCGTCTCCCAGATCCCCGCCCTGCTGCTCTCCATCTCGACCGGCCTCATCGTCACCCGAAGCGCGTCCGAGGAGGACGACTTCGGGTCGGACGTGACCACCCAGTTCGGCAACCAGCCCCGCGCCATCCAGATCGCCGGGTTGGCGATGATCCTGCTGGCACTCATCCCCGGTCTGCCCCACCTCCCCTTCCTCGTCGTCGGGATCCTGCTGGTCGTCCTCTCCAGCCGGATCCGCAAGGCCGCCACCGCCGAGAAGGCGAAGGCGGCGGCCGAGGCGGTCGAAGAGCAGCCGCCGACCGACTCGCCCCACGCGCTGGCGGCCGAGATCCGCGTCGAGCCCCTCCAGCTCGAGATCGCGCCGAACTTGGCTCCGCTGGCCGATCGGGGACAGGGGGGCGATCTGCTGGACCGCATTCGCGGCCTGCGGCGCAAGCTCGCGTACGAGAAGGGCATCCTCATCCCCAAGGTCCACACCAGGGACAACATCGAGTTGCCCCCCAGCAACTACGCCATCCGGGTGCACGGGGTGGAGGTGGCGCGCGGGCAGGCGCCGCCCGGACGGATGCTCGCCATCGGCCCCGGGCTCGAGGCGCTGCCGGGCGAGGCCACCGTCGAGCCCGTCTTCGGCCTCCCGGCCAAGTGGATCCCCGGCGAGGCCCGGCAGGAGGCCCTCGCCGCCGCCGGGATCACCGCGATCGACCGGTCCTCGGCGATCATCACCCACCTCGGCGAGGTGGCGTCCTCCCACGCCGGCGAGCTCCTGTCGATGCAGCAGGTACGCACGCTGGTCGACGTGTGCAAGGGCAGCGACCCGGTCGCCGTCGAGGAGATGACGGCGGCCCAGGTCGGCGTCACCGACCTGCACCGGGTGCTGGTGGGCCTGCTCGACGAGGGCGTGCCCATCCTGGACCTCGTCCGCATCGTCGAAGCTGTCACCGAGAGGGCACGGGTGGCCAAGGACACCGAGGCCATGATCGAGGCGGCCCGTCACGTGCTGGGCCCGGCCATCACCGCCCAGTACACCCGAGATCGGACGCTGTCGGTCATCACCCTGGATGCCGCGTTCGAGCAGGCGCTCGTCAACGGGCTCCGCCACGTCGACGGCGTGTCGGTGCTCTCGGTCGAGCCGGCCGTGCTCCAGCACCTGGTGACCGAGACCCGCAGCACCTTCGAGCAGGCGGGACGGACGGGCCAGGAGCCCGTGCTGGCGGTGGCCGCGGCGCTCCGTCCCGCGCTCCACCGCCTCTTCGCCGCCGCCGTGCCGCGGTTGGCCGTCATGGCGGTGACCGAGATCTCGACCCATGTCCAACTCGAGCGAAGTGGGGTGGTGAGCAGTGCCAACGCAGCAATTGGTGTATGAGGGAGCGGACCTCCCGGTGCTGATCCAGCAGGTGGTGGACGAGCACGGACCGGCCCGGATCCGCCCGCCCGAGCGGCGGCGCAAGGGCGGCCTGTTCGGCTTCTTCAGCCGCGAGGTGTACGTGATCGCCGTCGACCCGGCAGCCACGGAGAAGGCGGCGGCAGAGCAGCCCTCCCCGGCCCCCGAGACCTGCGCCACCAACCCGGCCGGCGTGGCGCCGGCGAGTGGCCGGAGCATCCCTCCCGCCTCGCTGGCAGCGCTCGCCGACGAGACCGAGGACGAGTTGAGCCTCGGCAACGGGGGCGCAGCGTCGGCGCCGTCGCCGTGGGAGTCGCCGGCGCCGGCACTCACGGCGTCGGCCGGGACCGGGTCCCCCAGCCGCATCGTCAAGCCCTTCAGCCAGGTCCTGAGCGAGGTCGCCAGCTCCCTGGGCGAGGAGCCCGGGACGTACCGACCGGATCCCGAGAAGCTCCGCCGGATCACCCCCCTGGTACCAC
>JBOGGF010000249.1:0-3204 GCA_050743965.1 Acidimicrobiales bacterium | reverse complement strand
GGACTGGGGGCCGGCGCCGGAGGACCGGGGGTCGCCGCCGCCCGACGACGACCCCCCGTCGCCCGGCACAGGAACCGGTCGCACCGGCAACAGCCGCCAGCGCGCCGGTCCCCGGCAGTCGGCGAGCCGTCCGGGTCTCGAGGCCCTCCGCCTGGCGGTCCACCGGCCCGAGCTGGTGGCCGATCGGCTGGAGGCGATGCTGTTCGGCGACGACCTCCAGCGCCGCACGTTCGAGGTGCTGGCCGCTGCCGAGGACCTGCCGGCGGCGGTCGCCGTCGCCGAGCCCGACGTGGCGGACCTTCTCCGCCGCCTGGTGGTCGAGGAACCGGTGGCACCCGACGACCCGCTCGCCGACGCGGCCGCGCCGGTGGTGGCTCAGCTCATCCGAGAGGCCACCCGCCGGGCGTTGGCCGACCTCCAATCCGGGTTGCGGGCGAGCCCGACCGAGCTCGCCTCCGTGGCGCCCGAGACCGCGCAGGCACGCCGCTGGCTCGAAGACCTGGACGATCCGGAGCGCGGGCGCACCGCCATCGATCGATTGCTAGCGTGGCTTGCACGGCCCAGGGAGGATCGATGAGCAGTCATACCGCAGAAGGCGGGGGAGTGGTTGTGGACATCACCGATCCGGTACGCGCCGAGAGCGCGCACCCTCCAGATGCTGCGCCGTCGGACGTCGCGGCCGAGCCCGCCCGTCGGGGCCGCGGGGAGCGAGCGACGACGCACGGCAAGCGCTCCGGCGGCGCCGCCGCCAGTCGGTCCAAGGGCTCGAGTTCGGACTACTTCGGCGGCAGCGTCGAGGACCCGGTCCACACCTACCTGAAGGAGATCGGCAAGGTCGCCCTCCTGAGCGCCGAGCTGGAAGTGGAGATGGCCCGGCGGATCCAGTCGGGCAACGAGGCCGCCGCCCGACTGGCCGCCCATGAGGCGGTCGAGACCGGCGAGGGCAGCCCCTCGGAGCTGCTCGACGACGAGCAGCTGTTCCGGGACCACCGGCTGGTGCGCAACGGGGAGCAGGCCAAGGAGGCCCTCATCGAGGCCAACCTTCGCCTCGTCGTCTCCATCGCCAAGCGCTACCGCAACCGCGGCCTCGCCTTCCTCGACCTGATCCAGGAGGGCAACCTCGGCCTCATGCGGGCCGTCGACAAATTCGATTACGAGAAGGGCTTCAAGTTCTCCACGTACGCCACGTGGTGGATCCGCCAGGCCATCACCCGGGCGATCGCCGACCAGGCCCGCACCATCCGCATCCCGGTGCACATGGTCGAGACCATCAACAAGGTGGTGTGGGCCCAGCGCCAGCTCCTCCAGGAGCTTGGTCGTGAGCCCACCCCCGAAGAGGTCGCCCAGCGGGTCGAGTTCCCGATCGAGCGGGTGCGCGAGATCCAGCGGATGAGCCTCGACACCGTGTCGCTCGAGCAGCCGGTCGGCGACGAGGACGACTTCAGCCTGTCGGACCTCATCGAGGACCGGGGCGCTGTCGTGCCCGACGATGCCGCCACCCGGGCCATGCTCGACCGGGCGGTCAAGGCGGCGCTGGGCTTCCTCACCGACCGGGAGCAGGACGTCGTACGCCTGCGCTTCGGCCTCGACGACGGCAAGGTCCGCACCCTCGAGGAGGTCGGCAAGGAGTTCGGGGTCACCCGCGAGCGGGTGCGCCAGATCGAGTCCAAGACCCTGGCCAAGCTCCGCCGCCCCGACGCCGCCTTCCTCCTGCGGGACTACCTCGAAGAGGCTTGACGAGCCGCAGGCAGGTCGTGCCCGCGACCGGCCGGTTGCCCGTCCGTCGCCATTGCCAATGCCGCCTGGTGGGGTGGTGGGATGGTGGGCTTGCTCCACCGGGCTGCTGGTAACGTCGCCAGGGCTGTCGTTCCGGGGTAGCTCAACGGCAGAGCAAGCGGCTGTTAACCGCTAGGTTGAGAGTTCGAGTCTCTCCCCCGGAGCTTTCGCCCGCATTGGTCCTGGTCAGCGGGGGTGGTTTCGCTGGTTTTCCGGAAGCTCGCTGGTGTGGGCGCGCCACGGCGCTCGATGGTCGGTGCATAGGGGTGCCCCATCGGAGGAATTGCGGGAATGAGTAGTCGACGTCGGCACCGGGCATCGACGTAGACAATGTGCGAGCGCGCCACCGTGCGCCTGGACTGCCGGCCCGAGTCGGCAGCCGCTGGGCGGCATTTCGTCAGCGAGGTAGTCGACCAGTGGCTGGTGCCCCAGCAGCGGGCCTTTGACACTCGCGATGACCTTCGCTCGATCACCGGCGAGCTCGTCGCCAATGCGGCTCGGTTCTGCTCGGCGCCGATGACCTTGACGGTCAGCGTGCATCGGGACCGCGTCGACCTCGCGGTGACCGATGACTGTCCCGAGCCTGCTGTGGTCGGCTACGCCGGGCCAGGGGCGGTCCGCGGGCGCGGGCTCGCCATCGTCGCAGCTCTCTCCTCCTCGTGGGGCCAGACCACGTTCGATGGCGCCTCCAAGGCGGTGTGGTGCGTGGTCGCCCTGCCGGCGGGTGCCGTGCGTGCCCTCGAGTGCAGCGACTGACCTACTGGCTCTTCCATCGGTCCCGTCGCTGCCGACGGCCCAGTCGGCGCCAGCAGCGGAGGCGCGGGCCGGCCCGCGGTCGACCGCCGCAACAATGCATGCTCGCGGACCGTCCGGTGTGGCAACGACCGCTGGGCTGGGGCTCTTCTGTGAGTTGGCCCCCCTCCTTCGACCCGTGTGGGACTCGAGGTCAAGGAGCCATAGATGGTCGATACCCCCGATGCGGGAGCCGAGGCGTTTCTCGCCCTCACGCGGTTCTTCGTGAACGACGGGACTCTCGGAGAAACCCTGCTGCGGGTCGCCGAGCTGTCGTGCCAGGTCGCGCCCGCTGACATGGCAGGCATCACCATGCTGGTCGAGGGCAAGCCGCGGACCGGGGTGTTCACCGACCCCGACAGCGCCCGTGATCGACGAAGCGCAATATGATACGGGTGCGGCTCGCCTGGAGTGACGCCCGCGCTCCGCTGATCTCGGCAGCCTGAAGGGCTCGTAGCCCGCAGCATCCACCAGTTTCCGAGTTCAGTGGGCTTGGCTCTCTGTAGCTATAAATAGCTACAGAGAGGAGCTACGATGCCCTGTATCGCACGCCGAGCCCGACCATTGGTGCTCCACGGCACCTTGACGACGTTCCGGCGCCGCTGCGGCAAGCCGGCCTGTCGGTGCGCGGGCGGT
>JBOGGF010000248.1:0-7110 GCA_050743965.1 Acidimicrobiales bacterium | reverse complement strand
CCAGCGGTCCCGGCCGGCCCGGGCGGCGTGGCCGTGGCCCAGCTCGGCGGCGGTCCCCTCCCGCCGGCGGCCACCACGCTGGCCGTGGGGCCCGAGGGCGGGTGGGCCCCCGAGGAGCTGGCGCTCGGGCTCCCGGCGGTGGGCCTGGGCCCGTGGGTCCTGCGGGCGGAGACGGCGGCGGTGGCCGCCGGGGCGGTCATGGCCGCCCTCCGCGCCGGTACCGTGGTGGGGCGGCAGGGGGTCCCGGCCGAGGGCCGGCACCCGGAAGTGGGAGAATCGACGTGATGGCCGAGCGCGTGGAGTGGCTCAGCACCAGGGAGGCGTCGGCGCGGCTCGGGGTCACGCTGCGCAGCCTGTACCGCTTCATCGACGGGGGGGAGCTGGCGGCCTATAAGTTCGGGCGGGTGATCCGCCTGAAGGAGGACGACGTCGACCGGTTCATCGAGTCGTGCCGGATCGCGCCCGGGGACCTCGAGCACCTGTACCCGCCCCGCAAGGCCGGCGACGAGGACGGATGACGGACTGCCTCTTCTGCGGCATCGTGGCCGGTGACGTCCCCGCCGAGATCGTCCACCGGGGCGAGCGGACCGTGGCCTTCCGGGACATCAACCCGGTGGCCCCGGTGCACGTCCTGGTGGTGCCCCGCCGCCACATCGACAACGCCGCCGCCGTGGCGCCCGTGGACGCCGACGACGTGGTGGCCCTCATCACCGCGGCCCGCGAGGTGGCCGAGGCGGAGGGCATCGCCGAGCCGGACCGCGGCTACCGCCTGGTCTTCAACGTCGGGCCGGACGCGCTCAACTCGGTGGGCCACCTCCACCTGCACGTCATCGGGGGGCGCACGATGACCGGCTCCCTCGGGTGACCGGGGTGGGCAGCGGGGCCGGCGTGCGCGCCGGCGAGCCCGGCCAGGCGCGCCGCGCCGAGACCACGGTCCCGCACAACCACCTGATGGCCGGGCTGCTGGGCCACCGTGACGAGCTGCTCCGGGTGGTGGAGGGGGCCTTTCCCCAGACCCGCATCGTGGTCCGGGGCAACATGATCTCGGCCGAGGGCCCGGAGGCGGATCAGGTGGCGCGGCTCTTCGACGAGCTGGTGCTGGTGCTCGAGTCGGGCCAGGCGCTCGACGCCGCCAAGGTGGCCCGCACCATCGACATGGCCCGGGAGGACCTACGGCCGTCCGAGGTCCTCAACGCCGAGGTGATGCGGGCGGCACGCGGGCGCGCCGTGCGCCCCAACACGGCGGGGCAGAAGCGCTACACGGACGCCATCGCCGCCAGCACGATCACCTTCGGGATAGGTCCCGCCGGCACCGGCAAGTCCTACCTGGCGGTGGCCCTGGCCGTGCAGGCCCTGCAGTCCCGGCAGGTGAACCGGATCATCCTGACCCGCCCGGCGGTGGAGGCGGGCGAGCGGCTCGGGTTCCTCCCGGGCGACCTCATGGCCAAGGTCGACCCGTACCTGCGCCCCCTCTACGACGCCCTCTACGACCTGCTGGAGCCGGAGGGCGCGCAGCGCCTGATCGACCGCGGCACCATCGAGGTGGCGCCGCTCGCCTTCATGCGGGGCCGCACGCTCAACAATTCGTTCATCATCCTCGATGAGGCGCAGAACACGACCCCCGAGCAGATGAAGATGTTCCTCACCCGGATCGGGTTCGGGTCCAAGTGCGTGGTCACCGGCGACGTCACCCAGATCGACGTCGCCGGCAGGCGCTCGGGCCTGGTCGGGCTGGAGGAGGTGCTCGGGATGGTCGAGGGCATCGCCTTCGTCCGGCTCACCCGGCGCGACGTGGTGCGCCACAAGATCGTGGCCGACATCGTCCACGCGTACGAGCGAGCCGATGGCGCTTGACGTCTACGCCGCCGACGAGCAGGACGCGCACCGCGTCGACCTCGCCCGGTGGACCCGGCTGGCCCGCGCCGTCCTCGACGACCGCCGGGTGAAGGGCGACGTCGAGGTCTCGTTGCTCTTCGTCGACGAGCCGGCGATCGCCGCGCTCAACGAGGAGTTCCTCGCCCGGGAGGGACCCACCGACGTGCTGGCCTTCCCGATCGAGGACGAGCCGGTGCTGTCCGGGCGCTCGCCCGACAGCGGGGGCAGCGGCCCGGGCAGCGAGCCCGAGGACGAGCCGCTGACCCTGCTGGGCGACGTGGTCGTCTGCCCGTCCGTCGCCGCCCGCAACGCGGTGGCGCACGGCGTCACCCACGACGACGAGCTGGCCCTCCTCGTCGTCCACGGCCTCCTCCACCTCCTCGGCATGGACCACGAGGCGGACAGTGACGCGGAGCAGATGGAGGCCCTGGAGCGCCGGCTGCTCGACCGCCACCACCGGTGATCGCCACCACCGGCTTCCGCCCCGTCGACTGGCTCCTGGTCGCCGTCATCGTCGTCCTGCTCGCCGTCTCGGGCATTCTCGCCCTGGCCGAGACGAGCCTGGTCCGCACCACCCGGGTCAAGGCCCGGGCCCTCCTCGACGACCGCCGGCGCGGCGCCCGCCCGCTGGTGCGCCTGGTCGAGCACCCCGAGCAGTTCCTCAACCCGGTGCTGCTGCTGGTGCTCGTGTGCCAGCTGGTCTCGGCCACCCTGGTCGGGGTGCTGGCCTCGGCGTTGCTCGGGGCCCTGGGGATCGCCGTGGGCACGGTGTTCGAGGTGGTGGTCATCTTCGTGGTGTTCGAGGCGGTGCCGAAGAACTGGGCCGTCCGCCATCCCGAGCGTGCCGCGCTGTTCACCGCCCCGATCGTCGGGGCGGTGGTCCGGTTCCCGGTGGTGCGTGCCGTCTCGTGGGTCCTGATCGGCATGGCCAACGCCCTGATCGGGCTGCGGGGGCGCGACGAGGTCGAGCCGTCGGGGCACGTCACCGAGTCCGAGCTCCTGGCGATGGCCGACGTGGCCCACGCCGAGGACGTGATCGAGCTGCAGGAGCGGGCGTTCATCCACTCGATCATCGACTTCGGCGACGCCGTCGTGCGCGAGGTCATGGTGCCGCGCCTCGACATGGTGAGCATCGAGGTCGGCGCCACCGTGGACGAGGCGCTGGAGCGGGCACTGGCCGCCGGCCGGAGCCGGCTGCCCGTGCACGAGGGCGATCTCGACGACGTGGCGGGCATCGCCTACCTGAAGGACCTGGTGCAGGCGGCCCACGACGGGCACGGGGGCGACACCGTCCGGCCCCACACCAAGCCGGCGCAGTTCGTGCCCGAGACCAAGCACCTGACGGCGCTCCTGCGCGAGATGCAGGACCACAAGTTCCACATGGCGGTGGTGGTCGACGAGTACGGCAGCACCGTCGGCCTCGTGACCCTCGAGGACCTGATCGAGGAGCTGGTGGGCGAGATAGTCGACGAGTACGACGTCGAGGAGCCGGTGGTGGAGCGCCTCGGCGACGGCAGCGTGGTGGTGGCGGGGCGCATGGCCATCGACGACGTGGGGGAGCTCGTCGGGCGGGAGCTGCCCGAGGGCGGATGGGACAGCGTCGGCGGCCTGATCCTGGCCCGGGCCGGCCACGTCCCGTCGGAGGGCGAGGAGGTCGACGTGGACGGCGTCCGGCTGATCGCCCAGCGGGTGCAGGGGCGGCGCATCAGCCGGGTGCGGATCCTGCGGACGGCGCCGGTGCCGGCGCCCGACGAGGAGGACTGAGGTGCGCAGCGGTTTCGTCGCCGTCGTCGGTCGCCCCAACGTCGGCAAGTCGACCCTTGTCAACCGCCTGGTCGGCACCAAGGTGTCGATCACGTCGTCCCGGCCCAACACCACCCGCCACGGGGTGCGCGGCATCCTCCACCAGCCCGGCTTCCAGGCGGTCTTCGTCGACACGCCGGGCCTGCACCGCCCGCGCACGGCGCTGGGGGAGCGGCTCAACGAGACGGCGAAGGCGTCGCTCGACGACGTCGACGTGGTGCTGGCCGTGGTCGACGCCACGGCGGCCATCGGCCCGGGGGACCGCATGGTCCTCGAGCGGGCGCTGGCGGCGGTCGCGATGCCGCTCGTCGTGGTGAACAAGGTCGACCGGGCGAAGCCCGAGCAGGTGCTCGTCCGGCTGAGCGAGGCGGCCGACATCTGCGACGGGCGGGGCGAGCTGTTCCCGGTCTCGGCACGCACCGGCAAGGGAATACCCGCCCTCGAGCAGACCGTGATGGGCGGCCTACCCGAGGGACCCCCCTACTACCCCGAGGACATGGTGACCGACGCTCCCGAGGCGCTGCGGGTGGCCGAGCTCGTGCGCGAGCAGCTGCTGCGGCGGGTGCGGGAGGAGCTGCCGCACGCCATCGCCTGCCAGGTGACCGAGTGGGAGTGGCCGCGGATCCGCTGCGAGATCGTCGTCGAGCGGGACTCGCAGAAGGCCATCGTCATCGGGCGGGGCGGGGAGGTGCTGAAGGAGGTGGGCACGGCGGTGCGCCAGGAGCTGCCCCCCGGCGCCTACCTCGAGCTGTTCGTGCGGGTCGAGAAGCACTGGCAGCAGCGCAAGGAGCTGCTCGACCGCCTCGGCTACTGATCGCCGCCCGGTCCGACGGGCCGACGACGACCGCCGCCGTCACCCGGGGGCGACGGCAGACCGGCCGGCGACGACGGTGAGTGGGGTGGCCACGTCCTCCAGCGCCGTGCGCTCGGCATTGACCCCGAGGGCCAGCTCGACGAGGCCGCCGACGGCCATCACCCCGGCCCCGATGAGGTAGCCCGCCATGAGCTCGCTCGGCTTCCGGGAGGCGACGAAGGCGCCGTAGACGGTCGGCCCGAGGGCACCGAACGCCTGGGCGACGGCGAAGAAGACGGCGATCGCCTGAGCCCGGAGCTCGAGGGGGAAGATCTCGCTCACCGTGAGGTAGGCCGACGAGGCGCCGGCCGAGGCGAAGAAGAACACGACGACCCAGCAGATCGTCTGGGTGGTCGCCGTGAGGAGCCCGTGATCGAAGGCGAGGGCAGTGGCGGTCAGCAGCACGGCCGACAGGAGGTAGGTGCCGGCGATCATCCTCCGCCGGCCGAGGACGTCGAAGAGCGGTCCGAGCACGATCGGCCCCAGCAGGTTCCCTCCGGCGAAGGCCAGGTAGTAGTAGGCGGTATCGCCCGACGCGACGTGGAAGAAGTCGGTGAGCACGAGGGCGTACGTGAAGAAGATGGCGTTGTAGAGGAAGGACTGGGTGACCATCAGCACCGCGCCGAGCAGCGACCGCCGCGGGTACTTGGCCACCAGCTGCCGGGCGACTCCCCACAGGGAGAGCCGGGCCTGACCGGGGTCGATCTCGATGGCGCGGTCCCGGTCGACCGGCTCGAGGTCGCCACCGACCGCAGCCTCGACCGTGGCCTCGATCGCCGCCATGTTGCGCTCGGCCTCCTCGACGCGGCCGTGGGTGACCAGCCAGCGGGGGCTCTCGGGGAGCGTGCGGCGGACGAACCACACGACCACGCCGAGGGCCGGCCCGACCAGCAGCGCCAGCCGCCAGCCGACGTCGACCCCGATGACGTGGGGGTTGAGCAGCCAGATGCCGACCAGGGCGGCGATGGCGGCGCCGCCCCAGTAGGTGCCGTTGACCAGGATGTCGGCCCGGCCCCGGGAGTGAGAGGGGATGAGCTCGTCGATGGCCGAATTGATCGCGGCGTACTCCCCGCCAATGCCCATGCCGGCGAGGAAGCGGAAGCCGTCGAGCCACCACAGGTTGAAGGCGGCGGCGGCGATGCCGTTGGCCACCAGGTACAGGCCGAGGGTGACCACGAACAGGTTGCGCCGACCCAACCGGTCCGACAGGCGGCCGAACACCAGGGCACCCACCACCTCGCCGACCAGGTAGATGCTGGCGATGTCGGCGGCCGCCCGCTGAGACAGGTGCAGGCTGGCCGAGCTGGTCAGGTTGGTCGTCATGTTGGAGGCGAAGGTGATCTCGAGGCCGTCGAGCACCCACGCCGCGCCCAGGGCGACCAGCACCCTGGTGTGGAAGCGTGACCACGGCAGCCGGTCGAGCCGGGCCGGGACGAGCGTCCGGATGCGCCCGTGCGCACCGCCGCCGATCCCCGCACCTGCCCGGGTCGTGCCCGCACCCATTCCGGTGGCCCCCCATGCTCGTGTGGCACGGATCATTGCCACCACGCCAGGGCACCAAACGCCGGTTCCTCAGGAGCCGCCGAGCACCCCGGCGAGAAAGCGCGCCACCTCGTCCCGGTCGACGGTGCGGCGCATGGGTGGGAGGGCGTCGAGCAGCACCCGGCGGTAGCCGGCGGTGGCGAGGCGCGGGTCGAGCACCGCCACCACGCCGTGGTCGTCGGCGGCCCGGACGAGGCGACCGACGCCCTGGGCGAGGAGGGTGGCGGCACGCGGCAGGTCGACGAGACGGAACGCTGCCTCCCCGGCCCGCTCCCGCCGGGCCGCGAGGAGCGGGTCGTCGGGCCGGCCGAAGGGGAGGCGGTCGACGGTGACGAGGCTGCAGGCCCGGCCGGGGACGTCGACGCCCTGCCAGAAGCCGAGGGTGGCGAAGAGGCAGCTCGACTCCTCGTCGCCGAACGCCTCGAGCAGCCGTCCCTTGGGCAGCTCGCCCTGGAGGAGGAGCCGGTAGGGCAGGCGGGGGGCGAGGGCCGCGGCCGCCGCCTCGGCCGCCCGCCGGCTGGTGAACAGGGCCAGGGTGCGGCCGCCCGCCGCCCGCACCAGCGCCTCGAGCTCTTCGTGGAGGGCCGGCTCGGCGTCGGCCCTGCGCCGGTCGGGGAGATGGCGGGCCACGTAGAGGAGCGAGTGGGTCCGGTAGTCGAACGGGCTGCCCACGTCCAGCACGTCGTGGGCGAAGCCGCCCATGCCGAGGCGCTCGCTCAGCCGCGGCGGCACGGTGGCACTGGTGAGGACGGCCGTCGTGTCCCCCCACAGCCGCTCGGCCAGCAGCGGGCCGACGTCCACCGGCGACAGGCGCAGGACCGGGGCCCGGGGGCTGCCGTCGACCCACACGACGTCGTCGTCGCCCCGCGCGGCCAGCCGCCGCAGGTCCTCGGTCAGGTGGCCGGCGGCGGTTAGGGCGCGCGCCGACTTCGCCTCCTCCACGCCGCCGAGGGCGCCCCGGAGCCGCTCGATCCGCCCGGCCGCCAGCTCGAGCAGGTCGGCCAGCGCCGCGTCGCGGGGGTCCGCCGGGCGTGCCG
>JBOGGF010000247.1:0-11710 GCA_050743965.1 Acidimicrobiales bacterium | reverse complement strand
GTCTCGATCTTGTCGATTCCCCGCGACACGTTCGTCCCCAATGCCCGCGCACAGGGCGCGAACAAGATCGACGCGGCGCTGGTCGAAGGCCCGAACCAGCTCGTGGACGCCATCCAAGAGGACTTCGGCATCCCGATCCAGCACTACGTCGAGCTCAACTTCGACTCCTTCGCTGCCGTGGTCACAGCCCTCGGAGGGATCACACTCGACTTCCCCGAGCCGGTGTTCGACAAGGAGTCGGAGCTCAACGTCCAAGTGGCCGGTTGCCACCACCTCGACGGCTTCCAGGCTCTCCAGGTCGTCCGGGCGCGGCATCTGCAGTACAAGGGACCCGGTGTCACCACCACGACACCCTCCACATGGCCCCAGGAGGCCCAGAGCGACCTGGCGAGGATCCGGCGGGACCACGAGTTCCTCCGGGTGCTGGCGAGCGCGGTGTCCAAGCGCGGTCTCTCCAGCCCGAGCACCGACCTTTCGCTGGTGAACGCCGTGGCACCCCAGCTCACCGTGGACAGCGCCCTCTCGGTCCCGCACATGGTCAACCTCGTACTCAACTACCACGGCGTGAGCATCGACAAGGCGCCGCAATGGACCCTGCCGGTGCTGGTGGGCACGTTCGGCACATACTCCTACAAGGGCTATTCGAAGGGCGCCGTAGAGTTCCCCACCGAGCCGGTCGACCAGTCGGTCGTCAACCAGTTCCTCGGCATCGGCAACGACACGAGCAGCATGACCGGCAAGCCGCTGCCCAGCCCGAAGTCCGTGACGGTGTCGGTGCTGAACGGGACGGGCCAGTACAACCAGGCCACGGACACCGCCCAGTCCCTGGGCCGTCTGGGGTTCCACCTCGTGGGCGAGGGCACAAGCCCGCCGGTGGGGCGGGTGTCCCAGACGCTCGTCACCTACGCCCACCGGACGCCCACCGACGAGGCCGCCGCCCAGCTCGTCGCCCGGTCCCTGTCCGGGACGGTGATCCTCGACCACGGCCCCACGACCGACGGCGCCCAGGTCACGGTGACCACCGGCAGCAACTTCTCGGTCGACGCGAGCGCTCCCGCGGCGACGACCACCACGACGGTGCCGGCCAAGGCGGCGAAGAGCACGACGGGCAGCGCCCCGAGCGGGGCGAGCGGGGCGAGCGGGGCGAGCGGCGCCGCGTCGACCAGCACCACGACCACGACGCCGTCGAGCGGCGCCGCGGCGGGGACACCGACAGTGACGACCACCACCCCAGGGTCGACACCCAACTTCTCTCACCCGTCGCCCTCGGTGGAGGCGCTCAAGCCCTGGGACCCGCGGGCGTGCCCCGCCGGGGTGAAGGGCAAGAGCACCGGCTGGGGAAGCTGACCCCCGGGCCGGGACGGCTCAGCCGGATATCCCCCGGAGGGCAGGGCTACGCAGCTCCTCTTCGATGCGGGCGGCCCGGTGGTGCGTGGCGGCTGCGATCGTCTCGGCCCGAGCGGCGTCGAACCGCTCGACGGGCAACGACACGCTGAGGGCAGCGAGCATGCGGCCCCTGGCGTCACGTATCCCGACTCCGACGGACGCCAGGCCCGGCGAGGTCTCCTCGTCCGACGTCGCGTGCCCCTGCCGTCGCACCTCGGCCAGCTCTCGGATCAGGTCGGCCCGGTCGATGGACGGCGATCCGGACCGACCCGGCAGGCGGTCGGCCGGGAGCAGGTGGAACAGCTCGCCGTCGCTCAGGGCGGCCAGGAGGACCTTGCCGGCAGCGGCCAGGTGCGACGGCACCACCTCCCCCGTGCGAGCGCTCACCCGGACGACCTCGGGGCCCTCCACCGAGTCGATGATGCGCACCATCGCGCCCTCGGGCACGCCGAGGTTGGCCGTCTCACGGGTCTCGGCCGACAGCGCCGCGAGGTGCGGTCGGGCCACCCGCCGGACGTCGACCCGTCGGAGGGAGGCCAGCGCCACCCCGAGGAGCGCCGGGCCGGGGCCGTAGCGCCGGGTCGTCGGGTCCTGGGCGACGAACCCGTTGGCCTGCAACGTCGAGAGCAGCCGGTGGGCGGTGGAAGGTGCCACGCCGAGGAGCTCGGCGCTCTCCTTGACCGCCAGTGAGGGGTGGTCTCGCAGCGCCGCCAGCAGCCGCAGGGCGCTGTCCACCGAACCGACCAGGTAGGAACGACGCCCTTCGTGGGCCGGCTCCTTGCTCCGTGGCACCCAGCCAGCCTCCCCCGTCCCCCGTGCTCCGTGGCACGCGTGCCGAGCTTACCGGGTCACGCCGAGCATTCCGCCACGCGGAAAGGCCGAGGTGGAGTGCGGTGCCGGGCGTCCATCGGGCCGCACTACCCTTGTGGCGCCACGGAAGCGGAGGTCGGTGATGACGTTCGACGTCGCCAAGGCGCTGGAAGAGCGCCACGGCGAGAATTTCAAGCTCCATCTGGAGCATCTCAATCCCCAGCTGGCCCGGATCCTCAAGACGATCGGGTTCGACCGCTTCTACGTGCGCGGCGAGGGCTGCTACCTCTACGACGACAGGAACGACCGCTATCTCGACTTCCTGTCGGGCTTCGGCGTGTACGCCCTCGGCCGGAGCCATCCGGCGATCAAGGCGGCCCTGCACCAGGCGATCGACCTGGACCTGCCGAACATGGTCCAGATGGACTGCGCCCTACTGCCCGGCCTGCTGGCAGAGAAGCTGGCGGCGCTGGCCCACCCGGGCATCCAGCGCGTCTACTTCTGCAATTCCGGGGCCGAGACCGTCGAGGCCGCGATCAAGTTCGCCCGAGCCACCACCGGTCGGTCGCGCATCGTCTACTGCGACCACGCCTTCCACGGGCTGACCAATGGCGCCCTGTCGCTCAACGGCGGCAAAGAGTTCCGCAAGGGGTTCGACCCTCACCTCCTGCCGGACTGCGCCGAGGTGCCCTTCGGTGACATCGACGCCCTGGCCGGTGCGCTGCGCGGTGGTGACGTGGCGGCGTTCGTCGCCGAACCCGTTCAGGGAAAGGGGGTCAACATCGCGCCCGACGGCTACTGGCCCGCCGTCCAGGAGCTGTGCCGGCGCCACCAGACCCTCTTCGTGGCTGACGAGGTCCAGGTCGGCATGGGAAGGACCGGGAAGTTCTTCGCCCACCAGCACTGGGACGTGGAGCCCGACATCATCACCATCTCCAAGGCGCTGTCGGGCGGCTACGTGCCCGTCGGTGCCGTGCTCACCACCGACCGGGTGTTCGACCGCGTCTACAGCACCATCGACCGGGCGATGGTCCACTCGACCACCTTCGGCCGCAACCAGTTGGCGATGGTGGCCGCCCTCGCCACCCTGCAAGCGTTCGAGGACGAGGACATCGTGGAGCATGCCCGCCGCACGGGCAACCTCTTCAAGGAGCGTCTCGCCCCGCTGGTGGAGAAGTACGAGCTCCTCCACGACGTCCGGGGCATGGGGATGATCATCGGGCTGGTGTTCGGCAAGCCCACCTCGCGCAGCCTGCGCATCCGGTGGAACGCCGTCGAAGCCGTCCGGGGCGCCCTGTTCTCCCAGATGGTCGTGGTCCCGCTCTTCCACCGTCACCGGATCCTGACGCAGGTCGCCGCCGACAACATGAACGTGATCAAGCTCCTCCCGCCGCTCATCGCCGGTGAGGAAGAGGTCGACCACTTCGTCGGCGCGCTCGACGACGTGCTCGGCGACGCCCATCGTGGCTCGGGCCTACTGTTCGAGTTCGGGGCGACCATGGCCCGGAGCGCGCTCCGGCGAGGTGCCCCGACCACGACGCCGGCCGCGGCGCCCGCGGTCGCGTCCAGCACTTCGTGAGCACGACTGGCGCACCGGACGTCGAAGCGGGGAACCAGGCCGCCGGCGAGCGGGGGCAACCCGAGCCCTCGCCGGTCGTGGCGCCGCTGCAGCCGGGCGACCGGGTGGCGGTCAGCGGCGCGGGGGGCTTCATCGGCTCCGCCATCACCCGAGTGCTCCTGGCGCGCGGGGCGTCGGTCGTCGCCCTGGTCGAGCCGGAGGGCGACCGCCGGAACCTGCGCGACATCGACGTCGAGCTGTTCGAGGTCGATGTCCGGGACGCCGCCACGGTGCGCCGGGCGGTGAAGGGCGCTCGCTTCGTCTTCCACGCGGCCGCGGTGTACGGGTTCTGGGCTCGGGACCCGGCCATCTTCTACGACGTGAACGTCGAGGGCACCCGCCACGTCATCGACGCGGTGGCTGCCGCAGGATGCGAGCGGATGGTCTACACGAGCACGGTCGGCACCATCGGCCTCCACCGGGCGGCGCGGGGCGAACCGGCCGACGAGACGTGCGTCGCCGACGTCGCCCATCTGTTCGGGCACTACAAGCAGTCCAAGTACGTGGCCGAGCACGAGATCCTGCGGGCGGCGGCACAGGGTCTACCGGTGAACCTGGTCCTGCCCACCTTTCCCCTTGGCCCGCGCGACCGCCGGCCGACCCCGACGGGGAAGCTCATCCTCGACTTCCTCAACGGCAAGATCCCTGGCTACGTCGACACGTCACTCAACGTTGCCCACGTCGACGACCTGGCGCAGTGCCACCTGCTGGCTCTCGAACGGGGGCAGGTGGGGCGCAGCTACATCGCCGGGGGCGAGAACTTGACCATGCGCCACCTCCTCTCGCAGGCGGCGTCGGTGACCGGTCTCCCGGCACCCAAGTGGCAGTTCCCCCGGGCGCTCGCCCTCGCCGCCGGGATTGCGTCGGACACCGTGCAGGGACGCCTGCTCGGGCGGGAGCCGTTCGTCGCCCTCGAGGCTGCCCGGATGTCGACCACCAACATGATCTTCGACGACGCCCGGGTGCGCCGTGAGCTCGGGTACGTGTCCCGGCCACCGATCGAAGCGATCGAGGACTCGGTCCGCTGGTTCGTGGAGAACAGCTACGTCCGTCCGGACCGTCGGGCGACGATCCGGCTTCCTTGAAGGCGCCCGCGTAGCCCCCGGAGACCCATCGGGACGGACCCGGCACCCTCGCCGGCCGGCCCGGGCGTCGGCGCTGGTGCGGTGTCGGGAGGGTCCAATGCGGTTGCGGTCTCGTTGAATTCTCGTCATATCCCAATGGGTTCCCCACATGATGCCGTGCCTCGCTGGCTGGGGCTTCACTGTTGCAATGGCCATTCCTGACCTCGAGAGGGCGCGTTCCGCCCGGCATGGTTGCGGGTGACCGACAGGTAACGTCCGCCTCGGCGTCGCTCCGAGCGGAGCGCGGCGTACACCCCGAGTGCAGGTCACCGGCCGGTGGACGACGTTGCACGGCGCACCCGCCCCGAGGAACGGGGCGACGACGGGAGGACTGCACTCGAGACGTTGCACCAGGGCATCTGACACTCCGGCCGCACACCCTGTGGCGAAAAGTCAGGACGGAACATGCTGTGCCGCACTCCGTCCGGGGCATGAATGCGATGGCCGGCGCCCGCCAGACACCGAGCAGAGGAAGGCGCCGCAGTGCGCCCAACGAAGGGAGGTGCCATGCGGACCCGCATTGCACTCGCGGCGGCCTCATCCGTCACGTTCATCGGCAGCACCATCAGCCTCGGGGCGCTCCACGCACCGGCCGCCGCGGCGGCAACCAAGGCAGCTCATCCTGGCGGCTCGCGCCATCCAGGCCACTCCAACCACCAGGTCCCAGCTCGCCGCACCCAGGGGGCCGCGGCGGCGGGGATCCACCGGTGGCGTCGGCTCCGACAGCCCCTCACGATCGACCCCGCCGAGCTCCGGACGGTCGAAGTATCGGGCGTCGAGGCCATCGGCACCTACATGCCGCTGCTCGCCATCGGCCATTCCCGCCGCGGTGCCGTCGGCACCGTCCGGCCGGCGCGCGTGTTGCCGTTCCCGATCGCCCCGGTACACGCCAGCCCTCCGGCACCGGTCAGGCCTCCGGCACCGGCTCACGTCGTCCAGGTAGTGCCCGCGCCGGTGGCCTCAGCGAACAGCCCGGCCGCTGCCACGTTCGCCGACAACCCGGCGCCGACGCCGGCGCCCGCCCCATCCCCTGGTGTAAGCGACGTCGCCAGCACCGCCACCGCGAGCTGGCAGTGCATCCGGATCCGTGAGTCGGGCGACGTGTACAACGACCCCAGCCGCCCGTCGGGGGCGTACGGGATCCTCGACAGCACGTGGCTCTCCCTCGGCTATGGCGGCTGGCCCTACCAGGCACCGGCAGCGGTGCAGGACCAGGCGGCCCTCACCCTGTACGACCGGTACGGGTGGCAGCCGTGGAGCTCGCGCTTCGCCTGCGGCCTCTGATCACCCGGCGCAGTCCGGACCCTGCCTGCGTGCGGCCGCCCGCCCCGGGGCCTCCCGATCGGCTTCGACCTCCGCCGGGCGCTCGACCACCCTCCCGCTACGCTGGCGACGGCATGCCCACGATGCGGACCGCGACGAGATGAGCCAGGTGGCGACCCCCGACGTCGAGGAGGCGGTCGGCGCCGACGTCGAGCAGGAGTTGGCCGACAAAGTTCGGGGTCTCTTCGACGACGACTACGCCGTCATCATCATCGACAGCGACTACACGACCTTCGACGAAGTCGAGCGGGCGTGCATCGCGCTCTTCGGCTACAGCCGGGACGAGGCGAAGACGCTCTCCATGAAGGTCCACACGACCGGCGAGGCCCTGGCGGCCGTGCTGGCCGAGGTACCGGCGCGCCGGTCCGTCCGCCAGCTCCGGCGGCGCAACGTCTCCGCTCGGATGGAGAAGCTCTAGCAGCGGAGCTCCGCTAGCCATCCACGCCTGCCGTCTCTACACTTCGGTGAAGGGCCGCCATCTCGGGGGCCCCAATGGCCCACCCGGCGGGCTCCCGCCGGGTGGCGGAAGGAGGCGCGACCATGCGCATCTCCGACATCCTGGCGACGAAGGGCTCCGACGTCGCCACCGTGGTGCACCGGACGAAGGTGTCCGCGGCCATCGACGAGCTCACCCGGCGATCGATCGGGGCACTCGTCGTCTCCGACGACGGGGTGCACATCGACGGCATCGTCTCGGAGCGTGACATCGTCCGGCGCCTGGCAGCGGACCGCGACGGGCTCCTGATCGAAGAGGTCGGGAGCATCATGTCGTCCCCCGTGCACACGTGCTCGGCCGACGACGACGTCGAGGCCGTCATGGCGACGATGACCAACGAGCGGGTTCGCCACGTCCCGGTGGTCAGCGACGGGCGGATCTTGGGGATCGTCAGCATCGGTGACCTCGTGAAGAGCCGCATCGAAGAGCTCCAGCGCGAGCGACAGCTCCTCGTGGACTACATCACCGCCCGCTGATCCCCGCGCTGATCCCGCCGATACCCGCTGACGACCGCACCCCCGGAGCTGGAGAGCACCCGCGGAGGTGTGCTGAAGGTCCTCGGGGACCGGCAGTGCACAATCCTCGACGCATGCGGCGCTCTGACCCCTGGGCGTGGTGAATACCTTGGGACTCTGGGGCGATTGCCGTCGGGCGCACGCCCTTGCACCGCGTCTCCGCCGCCGACTCGGCGGTTCGGGCGAAGCCGGTGCTGGCGGTCACGACGGACCGAGAGGTCGCCGCCACCCGTCGGATACCCCCGCGCGCGGCAACGCCTGCGCCGTGAGGCGCAGGCGTTGCCGGTCTTCCCGGTCGAACGGGGACGTTCAGGAACGGGAGCTCACTGTCCGATCCGCGATCCCGGCATCCCGCCGGAGTACTCGATCGGCTGCTTCGGGTGCCTGAAGGGGATATTTGCCTTCTTGTTGAACTCGAGCATCGGCAGGATGGTCCGGCCGTAGCTCTCCGCCAGCAGCAATGCCGAGGCCGTGTACACCGCGGCACCCACCGAGGCGACGAGCACCCAACCGGCGGCCACGGCGAATGTGGTGTTGCCGCTCAGGAGGCCGACGGCCAGCAGGTCCGACCCCGCGGCCAGGAGGCCGAGCGTCGAGAACAGCGCCAGGTTCTTGCCGATGGCGGCGAAGGCGCCGATCATCGTGAGCAGGCCGAGCATCACGAACCACATCCCGTAGGAGACGAAGTAGTGTGTCGCTCCAGCCGGTAGCGTGAGCGCCTTCCCGCCGACCATCAGCCAGAAGATGCCGTAGGCGATCCAGAAGGATCCCCACATGCCATGCATGGCCGTGGCGAGGGCGTCACGGGCCTTGAAGGCCCACATCCCCGCCAGGAACTGGGCGATCCCACCGAACACCAGGGCGAACGGCGCGAAGTACACGCCGCTGTGTGTCGCCGGCCCGTACCACCCGGCGATGTTGCCGGCGACGATCAAGGTGGCGGCTGAGAACCCGAACAGCCCCAGCACCGATGGTGCCGCGGTTGGCGTGATGACCAGCCGGCTGTGGTCCCGCCAGAACAAGTGCTCCTCTTCCTCCCCGGATGCACCGTTGGACTCGTATTTGGTTGTGCGGACGCTATTGACAGTTGCCATCGCCTTTCCTCTCCAGTGCCATCGCATTTTCCTTGTCGTGGGGAAGCGTACCCATTTGCTTCGCCACTGATTCAACGACTGTGGCGTTCCACCTCAATCAGTTCCCCCCAGCTCTCTTGGCTATTCCCTGTCACGAACGTTGCGAACCTGATATCGCCCATCGGTCGTGCAGCTTCCCCACTCATTGGGATGCCACTGATCCGCCTCTTCTGATCCGCCTCTTCGGCGGCGTTCGATGGCAACGGCGTCAGGTGGCTGCCCCACCCCACTCCGTTCTGCTGGAGATCGACCAGCACCGTCCGGCGGTGCGACACGCCGACTAGGCCCGGTCCGCCGGGGACGACGCGGGAGTGAGCGGCGGCAACCGGGGGTAAGGCGCACACCGATCGTGGTGCCGTGCCGAGCACGCCGCCGCGAGCCATACCCGGGTCGCACGGAGCCGATCCGGGCGATGCCGGGGGCCTCCGGAAGCAGCTCCCCGGAGGGTCCAGCGAGAGGAGGAGCGAGCAATGGCCGACGACGGCGACCAGGCAGGGGCAGGGGCGCAAGCAGGGGCAGGGGCACCGACTCCCGGCGAGGACCACTGTGCCCAGCGACCCGGCCGGCGGGTGGCGGTCGTCACCGGCGCCAGTGCCGGCGTGGGCCGGGCGGTGGCCGTCGGGCTGGCCGTCGAGGGCTTCGACGTCGCCCTCGTGGCCCGTGGCCGGGCGGGGCTCGAGGCAGCGGCCAACGACGTCGAGGGCGCGGGCGGGCGCGCCGTTGTCGTACCGACCGACGTGTCCTCCTACGGCGAGGTGGCCAACGCCGCCGAGGTGGCCGAGCGAGAGCTCGGCCCGATCGACGTCTGGGTGAACGACGCCAT
The DNA here is from genome assembly GCA_050743965.1 of Acidimicrobiales bacterium. Lineage (GTDB taxonomy): Bacteria > Actinomycetota > Acidimicrobiia > Acidimicrobiales > RAAP-2 > DAHUZJ01. Next base: position 2,482 of record JBOGGF010000247.1, on the reverse strand, counting down.
GACCACCATCTTCGCCCCAGTGTGGGAAGTCGAGCCAAAGGACTTCCAGCGAGCGGTCGAGGTCACCTTCCTGGGCCAGGTCTGGGGGACCAAGGTGGCGCTGTCCAAGATGATGCCCCGCGACCGTGGCACCGTCGTCAACGTCGGGTCAGCCCTCGCCTTCGTGGGGATCCCGCTCCAGTCCGCCTACTGCTCCTCGAAGTTCGCCTGCCGCGGCTACTTCGAATCGGTCCGGGCCGAGCTGCTCCACTCCCGGAGCAACGTGCAGCTCGCCATGGTGCATCTCCCCGGCGTCAACACGACCCAGTTCAACTGGTGCAAGAGCGTCTTCGACCGGCATCCGCAGCCGGTGCCGCCGATCTACCAGCCAGAGGTGGCCGGCAAGGCGATCGTCGCCGCCGCCCTCTCCCCCCGCCGAGCGAAGGTGCTCGGGTCGTGGAACAAGATCCTGGTCGCCGCGGCTCGGGCGTTCCCGGGCTTCGCCACCCAGTACGCCGCCATCGGCGCCTGGAGCTCCCAGCTGACGGACCAGCGGGTGCCAACCGACCGGCCCTTCAATCTGTGGGAACCGCTCGACGGCTCGACCGACCACGGCGCCCACGGCATCTTCGACGACAAGGCGCGCGGCGTGCTGGACCGGCACTTCCTCGAGAGCCTGCCGGACAATGCCCGCAAGTTCGCCACGGCCGCCGCCCGGACCGTGCGGGAGAAGGCGGAGCGCTACCGGGCCGCCGCATGAGCTGTCAGCGGTGAGATCAGTTGTGCAGCGCAGCCACTGACACCGTGTGAAGGGTCGAGGGGGTCAGTGGATGACCGGTCACCTGGGTCGGCGACCAGTCAGAGGACCCGGTACCGCTCCATGTCCTGGCGCCGCAGCTCAAGCCCGAGGCCCGGCCGCGACCGGTCCGGCTCGAGGCAGCCCCCGGCCGGTTCGAGCGTGCCGTCGAAGGCCATCGCCTCGATCCGGGTGTGGTCGAAGAAGTACTCGAGGTGGCGGAGGAGCGGCACCCCGCACAGCGCGTGGGCCGAGAGCGCCGGGGCGCAGTGCCCGGAGAGCTCCAGCTGGTGGGCGGCGCACAGCCCGCCGACGAGCAGCATGCCAGTGATGCCGCCGCAGCGGGTCACGTCGGCCTGCAGGCAGTCGACGCACCCGCCGACGACCAGGTTGCGGAAGTCCGAAAGGATGAAGCCGTACTCCCCGGCGGCGATGTCGAGGCCCGCCGGTCCCTGATCGCGCAGGAGGCGGAGGCCGTCGAGGTCGTCGGAGCTGACCGGCTCCTCGAACCACCGCACGCCCCACTCGTGGCGGAAGCGCTCGGCCCACCACAGGGCGTCCTTGCGGGTGAGCGCCCCGTTGGCATCGCAGAACAGTTCGGTGTCGTCGCCGATGGCCTTACGCACGGCGTCGAGGCGTGCCGGATCCTCCTCGGGGTGGCGGGAGGTCTTGATCTTCACCCGAGGGATCCCCTGTGCCGCCCAACCCCCGGTCTGCTCGGCCAGCTTCTCCAGCGAGTAGTTGCAGAAGCCGCCGCTGCCGTAGACGGGCACTCGCTCGTGGGCTGCGCCCATGAGGTCCACGACCGGGAGGTCGAGCAGCTTGGCGTGGAGGTCCCACAGCGCCACGTCGACGGCCGCCACCGCCATCATCCCGATGCCGGGGCGACCGGCGTTGCGGAGGGCCGCCCGCATGGCGTTCCACGTACCGGCGCGGCGGCCCACGTCGGCGCCGACGACCACTTCGGCCAACTCCCCCCGCACGAGGTGGGCGGCGGCCGTGGCCCCATAGGTGTAGCCAATCCCCGTCCGGTCCCCGGCGGTGACCTCGACGACCACCATCGTCGTCGAGTGCCACGCCATCGTCCCGTCCTCCTCTGGGCCGTCGGTCGGGACGGTATAGGCGGACACCTCCACCGCTCTCACCCGTTCCATCTCTCGATGCCTGCCCGGCGCCGCCACCCCGCAAACCAGCGCCGTTTTGCGGGCTGCGGCTCGGGGTAACCCGGGGTTGCCAGTGCAGGCCGCTGGCCGAGGCCGAGGGAGACGATGACGAGCGATGACCGTTCACCTGGCCGCCGGGCGGCCTCGACCGCAGCCCGGGTGGCGGCCGAAGTCCTGGCGTGGACGCTCGCCGCGTGGGGGATCTGGCTGGTGTCGCTCACAGCCGTCTCTGCCGAGGACCTGGGGGTGGGCGGGGGCTGCGCTCTGGTGTGCGGCGTCCTGGGCGCGTCGGCCCGGCGACTGGTCCAGGGAAGGGGACGTCCGACGCTCGACATCCTCCGTCCTGCGCTGCTCCTGCCCCTCGCCGTCGTCGCCGACACGCTGACCGTGCTCGCCGAGCCGTGGCGGCCGAGCCGGCGGCGGGCCCGCGCCGGCGAGGGGCGCCGACCGCTCACATCGGTCGACACCGGCGCCTCGGGGGACGCGCTGGCCGCCCGCGCCCGGCGGTCCTTCGCCACCATCGCATCCTCGGCATCACCGGGGA
>JBOGGF010000246.1:0-1849 GCA_050743965.1 Acidimicrobiales bacterium | reverse complement strand
ACGACATGACGTGTCGGCGCCGCTAGGCCGAACTTAGGCCGGCCCGTAGCTGATCCAGGCCGGTGCGGACGAGGTTCCTGGTCGTCCTCTCGGACTGCCCAAGTTGTTCGGCGACCTGGCGAAGGGTGTATCCGCCGAAGTAAGTGAGGACGACCGCGTGGCGACTTGCGGGAGGCAACGCACGCAGGGCGTCGCGGACCTCTCCGCGAGCGCGCTCGACCAGGATGTCAGCCCTCTCTTGGCTGCTCTCGCCCCCATTGGCGGTGTCCCACGACGCACGCCGGTTGGTGCTGGCCCGAAAAGCGTCGACGGCCAGGCGGTGGGCTTGGCTGATCAAGTGGGATCGGACCGAGCCCCGCTCGGAGTCGAAGGCCTTCGGGGTCTTCCACAGAGAGACGAACAGCTCTGCCGCGATCTCGGTTGCGTGCTCCGGTCCGCACAACCCGGTCGCGACCCCGTAGACGGCGGCGCCGTGACGGGCGTACAGGGCGGCGAGGGCGCAGCCGTGCCCTTGGGCGACCGAAGCGACGAGCGAGGCGTCGACGATGGCGGCGATCTGGCTTTGCTCGGAAACGCCCGCTTCGGGCTGTTTGGCCTGGCGGCAAGCGACGACATCGGGGGCGTGGTCGGTCCTAGGCATCCTGGCTGGTTTCGACAGAGGCACGTGGGGGACCCCCTGGTCCCGGGCCGAGCGTCGGACGCCGACCACCGAACCCTCGCTGTCGAAGGTGAGCGCATGTACCTTACCCAACAAACGCGGGCGCAAACGCGGTTGCTCCAGAGCCAGTGTCGAGAACCCCCGATAGGATGCCTGTTCTCGGGCCAACGATGCAGTGGGAGGACGGGTGACCGACAGCGAGAGCCAGGCGGCGCGCCGAAGCGACGTCGACGACCTGTCGGCGCGAATCTCCGGCACCGCCCGCTCCCTGTTCTCTGCTGGCGCCCCACGCGCCACCCTGGAGCGCCTTGTTGCCCTGGCCACCGGGAGCATCGACGGCTGCGACTATGCCGGAGCCTTCGTGGTCGAAGGCGACCATGTCACCGCTCCCGCCTCGACCGGACCGGTCGCGGCCGAGCTCGGTGCTCTTCAGCAGCAGCTGGGCGAAGGACCGTGCCTCGACGCGATCGCCGAGGGAGGCGTCGTGTACGCCGGGGACCTGGCTGACACCCCTGCGTGGGAGGTTTGGGCCTCAGCAGCAGTCGCGGTGGGCGTTCGGAGCGTGTTCGCCCTGGCCATGGGGACCGACGGCCATCGGGGCGCGCTCAACTGTTACAGCCAGTTCCCTCAGGCGTTCGGGGCAGTCGACCGAGGAAAGGCCTTCGTGCTCGCCACCTTGGCCGGATTGGCCCTCTCGGCGGCCGAGGGCAAGGAAGAATCCGACGCCAAGGCCCACGATCTGGAGGCTGCACTCGTCACCCGCGAGGTGATCGGCCCGGCCCAGGGAATCCTGATGGAACGCGAACGCATCACGGCCGATCAGGCGTTCGACCTCTTGCGTCTGGCGTCCCGGCGCCTCAATGTCAAGCCCCGGGACGTCGCCCAGCGACTCGTCGACACCGGCGAGAACCTGCCACCGAGCTAGGACGGGGACGCAGGGTACACGACCCAGCACATCTGGTCGTGTTTGCGGCCCCTACAGGTACACAAACACGACCAGATCGAACGGCAGATGCCCGCGAGGTTGATCGCGGGCCCTACGCCTCCGGGGCAGGCTTGGCGGCTGCTGCCCGGGAGGCGATGTCTGCCACCACGTCCGCGTTCGCCAAGGTCGTCACGTCGCCGAGCTGGCGGGACTCGGAGACGTCGCGGAGCAGGCGGCGCATGATATTTAACTAGCGGGTCTTGTGG
>JBOGGF010000245.1:0-2570 GCA_050743965.1 Acidimicrobiales bacterium | reverse complement strand
TCTTCTTCTTGGGGACGGCCATCGTCAGCTCACTCCAGGTCGGTGCGGGCCCGCGGTGGGCGGCCGGTCCAGCTGGTCCGAGCCCGGCCCGGACGCCAGCCGGCGTCCGGGCCCCCGCAGGCGCTCTGGGCGGGCACGGCGGAACTGTCCCGACGCCGCGCCGGGGCTGCTACCGGCCCGACCGGAGCACATCGAGGCTAGCCCACCGGGGATCCCTCGGCGCCACGCACTCGCACGACTCCGTGTTGCGGTCGACACCGCAGTCCGGGCAGAGGCCGCGGCAGTCGTCCCGGCACAGGGGTGCCAGGGGCAGCTCCAGGACCACGGCGTCGCGGATCATGGGCAAGAGGTCCAGCCCGTCGTCGACGATCGGGTAGGCTTCCTCGTCCTCTGGGTCCCCGTAGCCGGCGCCGGGCTGGGTGAACCGCTCACGGACCGGGATGCGCAGCTCGCCGGCGACCGGCACGGCGCACCGGCGGCACAGGCCCTGCCAGGGTGCTGTCACGGTCCCGGTGACCATGACTCCGCCGAGGAACGACTCGAGCACCACGTCGCACGTCGCCTCGGCGCCCTCGGCGACCGAGCTGTCGGCGGACGAGCGCGGCACGATCACCTGCTCGGGGTCGACCGGGCCACGCCGCGTCTCATGCCAGCGGGTCCCGGCGGTGCGGCGCAGCTTGGCCACGTGCACCACGAATGGCTTGTCCGGCACGATGTCGCACCTCCTTTCCCGCCCGTCCCGCCCCCGGGGCGAGCAGCTGTGTGGCTTTACGCGAGGTCCTGGTCGAAGAAGCCGTCTCGGCTCGGTTCCTCCCCGTCCGGGACGACCGGCCCCGGACGGGGCTCGGCTGGCGACGCGGACGCCTGGAGCTTGTGACGTCCAGCCTGGACCGTCCGCATGATCCGTTCGAGCACGATCTCCATCCCGGCCAGGCGCTGGTCGCAGTAGTCCTCGGCCTCGTGGCGCATCTGTCGTGCCTCGTCCCGGGCGTCATCGAGGATGCGCTGCGCCGTCTGGTGGGCCTGGCGGACGACCTCGGTCCGCGACACCATGTGCTCGGCCCGCGCCCGCACCTCGTCCATCAGGGCGTCCGCCTCCCGCTGGCGCTCGGCCAGGAACTCCTCACGCTCGCGCAGGAGCCACCGCGCCTGGCGCAGCTCGTCGGGGAGCTGCTCGACGGCGTCGGTCAGCAGGTCGGTGAGCTCGTCGCGAGACACCAGCACCGACGATGACAGCGGCATGGTCTTGGCCGAGGCCAGGAGGTCGAGCGCCTGGTTGACGAGGCTCTCGGTGTCCAGCGTCGGCCCGGCCGGGACGTCGGTGCGGTCGTCGCCCCCGGGCAGCTCCTCGAAGACGTCGTTCACTGGCGGCCCGGCCCGCCCGGCCCGCCCGGCTCCCCGTCGTCGCCGGCCCGGTCGTCGTCGTCGACGTGCCCGGGGTCGTGGCCGAAGCGCCGGTCGAGCCGCAGCGCCACCGCCTCGGGCACGAACGCCGACACGTCGCCGCCGAAGCGCGCCACCTCCCGCAGCAGGCGCGAGGCGATGAACGAATGGGCCGAGCTCGTCGGGATGAACACCGTCTCCACCCCGGAGAGCTGACGGTTCATCTGAGCCATCTGGAGCTCGTTCTCGAAGTCGGACACGGCCCGCAGGCCCTTCACGATGGCCGTGGCACCGACGTCGCTGGCCACGTCCACCACGAGGGTCGTCACCCCGACGATCCGCACCTGTCCGAGGTGGGCCAGGGACTTCTCGAGCATCTCCGTGCGCTCGGCGATGGAGAAGAGGGGCTCGCTCTTCTGGGGATTGCGCACGGCGGCCACGACGACCTCGTCGAACAGCCGCGTCGCCCGCTCGACGACCTCCAGGTGGCCGTTGTGGAACGGGTCGAACGAGCCGGGGAAGAGGGCGACGGTCACGGCGCGCCAGCCGGCGCAGAGGACGGCGCACCCGCTCGGCGCGGCGAGAGTGGATGGCGCGAAGTGGTGGTCACCACGGTGACGAGCGTACCGCCGTAACGGCGCGACCTGGCGACCACCCAGCCTTCGGGGACGTCCACCTCGGCCGCCGACTCGAGCACGGCGACGTCGGCCCGGAGCTCCCCGAGCAGCGCCGCCCAGTCACCGAACGCGTACGGCGGGTCGCACAGGGCGAGACCGGCCCGCCCCACCCGGCCGAGCCAGCCGGGGAGGTCGGCCCGGACCAGCGTCGCCGCGGCGCCGGCCAGCCCGGTGGCGGCCCGATTGGCCCGGACGGCGTCGAGCGCGGCGCCGTCGTGGTCCACGAAGGTGACCGACCGGGCGCCGCGCGACAAGGCCTCGAGGCCCAGGGCGCCGCTGCCGCAGTACAGGTCGAGCACGTCGGCGCCGGGTACCACGCCCATCGACCCCAGGATGTCGAAGATCGACTCCTTCACCCGATCGCTGGTGGGACGGATGCCCGCCGGCAGGCGGGCAGGGAGCCGACGCCCCCGGCTCGAGCCGGCGATCACGCGCACACCGCCCACGGTAGCGCCGGCACCGCCTGGAGGGGTCGACCGCCGGCAGCCGGGCGCCGCCACCGGCGCCGGC
>JBOGGF010000244.1:0-8474 GCA_050743965.1 Acidimicrobiales bacterium | reverse complement strand
ATCAACGCCGGCGAGCTGCCCGCGGTGCGGATCGGGCGGTCGTTCCGGGTGCGGGAGCAGGATCTCGACCGGTACCTGCTCGAGCGGGTGACCCGGGCAGGTTGACGGTCCCGACCGCGACCAACGGAGGTTCCGCCGGCGTCGCCCCGCCGACGGTCTATTTCCTCTCGGACTACGGGCGGCGCGACGAGTTCGTCGGCGTCGTCCACGCCGTGCTCCGGCGGCTCGTGCCCGTCGCCGTCGTCGTCGACCTCACCCATGACGTGCCGCCCTTCGACGTGCGAGCCGGGTCCGAGGCGCTCTGCCGCACCGTGCCGTTCCTCGGCCCGGGGGTGGTGCTCGGCGTGGTGGACCCCGGGGTCGGCGGCGGCCGCCGGGGCCTGGTCATCGAGTGCGCCGGTCCGCTGCGCTTCGTCGGCCCCGACAACGGGCTGCTCGTCCCGGCGGCCGAGCTGGCGGGCGGGATCGCCCGCGCCGTCGAGCTGGACGTCGGACCGGAGGCGGCGCCCACCTTCGACGGCCGGGATGTATTCGCCCCGGCCGTGGCCGCCCTGTGCGGGGGGGCCCCGGTCGCCGAGCTGGGGGCGGCGGTGCCCGAGGACGAGCTGGTCCGGGTCCCTGCCCCGGTGTGCGAGATGGGCCGGACGGCCGACGGCCGGCGGTCGATCCGGGCTGAGGTCACCTGGGTCGACCACTTCGGCAACGTGCAGCTGGCGGTCCCCGCCGACGCCCTGCCCGACTCGGTGCGGGAGGTCGCGGCCACCCCCGGCGCCTCCCCGGCGCCGGCGACGGTGCCGCGGGTGCGGACCTTCGCCGACCTGGCCGCCGGCGACGTCGGCCTGCTGGCCGACGCCAACGACCGGCTGGCGCTCGTGGTGCGCGAGGGTTCGGCCGCGCTGCGGCTCGGGGTGGGCACCGGCGACCTGGTCGTCCTCACCTGGTAGCCACTACCATCCCGCCCCGATGCCCGTCGACGTGCTCCGTCCACGCCGGATACCCGAGGCGACGGTGGTGCGGCTGCCCGTCTACCAGCGGATCCTGGCCGAGCTGCTGCGCCGCGGGACGGCGACCGTCTCCTCCGAGGAGCTGGCGACACGGGCCCGGGTGAACGCGGCGAAGGTCCGCAAGGACTTCTCCCTCCTCGGCTGGTTCGGGACCCGCGGCACCGGCTACGACACCGCCTACCTCGCCAACCAGATCGACCGGGTGCTGGGCGCTGACCGGGACTGGCCGGTGGCCATCGTCGGCATCGGCAACCTCGGCCGGGCGCTGGCCGGCTCCGAGGGCTTCTCGTCACACGGCTTCCGCGTCGCCTGGCTTTTCGACGCCGACCCCGCGGTGATCGGCCGCCGGGTGGGCGACACGGCGATCGACGACATCGAGGACATCGCCACGGTCCTGGGCGGCGCCCGGCCGGCCATCGGGGTGATCGCCACGCCGGACGTGGCCGCCCAGCAGGTCGCCAACGCCCTGGTGGGGGCGGGGGTGCAGTCGCTGCTCAATTTCGCCCCGCGCCTCCTCACGGTCCCCGGTGGCACCGTGGTCCGTTCCGTCGACCTTTCGATCGAGCTGCAGGTGATGAGCTTCCACCTGTCCCAGCGGGGTTCTTGAGCGCCCTGCCTGCACCCCCGGGCGCGTTGGTCGTAGCGTTGACCGGGATACCGTTGTGGGAGCTCGCCGAGGGAGGCACCCGACCAGTTGTCCGTCGTCGTCGTAGGCATCGACCACCAGCACGCACCGCTCGACCTGCTCGAGCGGGTGACGTTGGGCGAAGCCGACCTCGGGAAGGCGCTCGGCACGCTCCGGGACAGCGCCAACTTCCAGGAGTCGGTAGTCCTCTCGACGTGCCTGCGCACGGAGGTCTACGCCGTGGTGGACCGGTTCCACGACGCCGTCGAGGAGATCCGTGCGCTCCTGGCGGCGCGGGCCGGGGCGCCCCTGCCCGTGGTCGAGGAGCACTCGTCGGTCCGGTTCGACGACGACGTGGCGGCACACCTGTTCGCCGTGGCCTCCGGCCTCGAGTCGGCCGTCCCCGGCGAGGGCGAGGTGCTTGGCCAGGTCCGGCGGGCGTGGGAGCGGGCGCACGAGGAGCGGGTGAGCGGTCCCGTCCTGGCCGAGCTGTTCCGCCACGCCGTCCAGTCCGGCAAGCGGGTCCGCTCCGAGACCGCCATCGCCCGGGGAACCACCTCGTTCGCCCACGCCGCCGTCGAGCTGGCCGAGCAGGCGCGTCCCGCCGGGCTCGGCGGCACCCGGGTGGTGGTTGCCGGCGCCGGTGAGCTGGGTGCCGGCGTCGTCCGGGCGATCACCGGCCTGCCGCCGGGCCGCCGGCCGGCCGAGACCGTCGTCGTCAACCGCACCCTCTCGCGTGCCGCCGCGCTGGCGACCGACGGGGTCCGGTCCGCCGGCCTGTCGGAGCTCGGTGCCGTCGTGGCCGGGGCCGACGTCCTGCTCACCGCAGTCGAGGCCGAGGCCCACGCCTTCGGCGCCGCCGTGCTCGGGGACCGCTCGGCCCGGCCTCTGCTGGTGGTGGACCTCGGCCTCCCGCGCAACGTCGACCCCGCCGCCGCGGCGGCCGACGGCTGTACGGTGCTAGACCTCGACGACCTGCGCAGCGCCGTCGGCCGGGCGGTGGACGAGCGCAAGGGCGAGTTCGACCAAGCCCGGACCATCGCGGCCGAGGACATCGACCGGTACCGGGCGGCCGTGCGGGCCCGGGGCGCCGCCCCAGTGGTGGCGGCCCTGCGGGGGCGGCTCGAGGACCTGCGCCGGGCCGAGCTGGACCGCCGGCGGGGCCAGTTCGGCGAGCTCACCGACGGGACGTGGGACCAGGTGGACTCCGTGACCCGCGCCGTGCTGGGCAAGCTCCTCCACGACCCGACGACGCTCCTCAAGGAGGCCGCCGGCACCGCCCGGGGGGAGCGCCTCGTCGAGGCGCTCCGGACCCTGTTCGACCTTTGAGCGGACCGGTCCGGCTGGCCACCCGCGGCTCCCCGCTGGCCCGCCTGCAAGCCGACCTGGTCGCCGACCTGCTGCGCCGGGCGGCACCCGGCACGGTGGTCGAACCGATCGTGGTCCGGACCGAGGGCGACGTGCGCGACGACGTCCCCCTCGACCGCATCGGCGGCCGGGGCGTGTTCGTGACCGCCGTCCAGCACGCGGTGGCCGAGGGCCGCGCCGACCTCGCCGTGCACTCGGCCAAGGACCTCCCGCCGGTCACGGCCGAGGGCTTGGCGCTGGCGGCGGTGCCGCCCCGTGCCGACGCCCGCGACGCCCTGGTCGGCGGGACGCTCGCCGGGCTCCCCACCGGGGCGGCGGTGGCGACCGGGTCGGCCCGGCGCCGGGCGCAGTTGGCCAACCTGCGGCCGGACCTCACCTTTGTCGAGCTGCGCGGCAACATGGCGACGCGAGTCGGGCGAGCGGACGACGGTTCGGTCGCCGCCGTCGTGGTGGCGGCGGCGGCGATGGACCGGCTCGGCTGGGCGGGGAAGGTGGCCGAGCGCCTCGCGCCGACCCTCGTGCTGCCCCAGGTGGGCCAGGGTGCCCTCGCGGTGGAGTGCCGGGCCGACGACGCCGGCACCGCGGCGCTGCTGGCGGCGATCGACGACGCCGCCGCCCGCCGCACGCTGGTGGCCGAGCGGGCCCTGCTGGCCGCCCTGTCCGGCAGCTGCGCGGTGCCGGTCGGTGGCTGGGCCGAGCCGGACGGCGAGGGCCTGCGGCTGCACGGCATGGTGGCGAGCGGCGACGGGCGCGTCGTGGTGCGGGCGGCGTCGGTCGGTCGCGACCCCGAGGAGCTCGGCCGCGTGCTCGCCCGGCACCTCATGGAGGACTGCGGCGGCGCCGGCGTCGACGAGTGGGCGGCCGGGGCGGCGGAGCCGGTGGAGCCGGAGGGGTGACCGTGTACCTGGTGGGGGCGGGTCCCGGCGATCCGGGCCTGCTCACTCGCCGCGGTGCCGAGCTCCTGGCGGCGGCCGACGTCGTCTGCTACGACCGCTTGGTCGACCGCTCGCTCCTTGCCCTGGCGCCGCCAGGTGCCGAGCTGGTGGACGTCGGGAAGACCACGGGCGGCGGCGAGGTCCGCCAGGACCTCATCAACGACCTCCTGGTTCGGCACGGCCGGGCCGGCCGCACCGTCGTCCGCCTCAAGGGGGGCGATCCCTTCGTGTTCGGGCGCGGCGGGGAGGAGGCCGAGGCCCTCGCCGGCGCCGGGGTGCCGTGGGAGGTGGTGCCGGGGGTGAGCTCCGCCGTCGCCGTGCCCGCCGTCGCCGGGGTGCCCGTCACCCACCGGGGCCTGTCCACGTCGGTCACCATCGTCACCGGCCATGTTGGCGACGCCACGGCGCCCGGCGGGGTGGACTGGGACGCGCTCGGCCGGGCCGGGGGGACCCTGGTCGTGCTCATGGGGATGGCCCAGCGGGCGGAGATCGGCCGCCGCCTCGTGGCGGCGGGCCGCCCGCCGGGGACGCCGGTCGCCGTGGTGGAGTGGGGGACGACCCCCCGCCAGCGGAAGGTCCGCACCACCCTGGGCGAGCTGGCGGCCGTGGCCCTGCGCTCGCCGGCGGTGATCGTCGTCGGCGCCGTGGCCGGGCTGGACCTCGCCGCCGCCGCCCGTCCCCTCGGGGGGACGACGGTGGTCGTCACGCGCGCCCGCCACCAGGCCGGTCTCCTGTCGGCGGCCCTCGCCGCCGCCGGGGCGCGGGTGGTCGAGGTGCCGGTGATCGATGTCGTCGACCCCGACGACGGCGGCGAGGCGCTGCGCCGGGCGGCCGGAGCCGTCGGCGCCTACCGGTGGGTCGCCTTCACCTCGGCCAACGCCGTGGCCCGCTTCCTGCCACTCCTGCGCGACGCCCGGGCCCTGGCCGGTGCCGAGGTGGCGGCGGTCGGCGGCGCCACGGCGGCGGCCCTGGCCGAACGAGGGATCGTGGCCGACCTGGTGGCCGATCCCGCCACCGCCGAGGGGCTGGTCGCAGCCTTCCCGCCGGGCCGGGGCCGCGTGCTCTTCCCCCGGGCGGCGGAGGGGCGCGACGCGATGGGCGTGGGCCTCCGCGCCGTCGGGTGGGAGGTGGACGAGGTGGTCGCCTACCGCACGGTGACCGCCGAACCGCCCGGCGACGCGGTGGTGGCCGTGCTGGCGGAGGCCGACGCCGTGACCTTCACCTCGCCGTCGGCCGTCCGCTCGTACCTCGAGCTGCGCACGGCCGGCGGGCAGTCCCTGCCGGTGCCGCCGCTCGTCGCCTGCATCGGCCCGGTGACGGCCGCTGCCGCTCGCAAGGCCGGCCTGGCGGTGGCGGCCGAGGCGACCTCGGCGTCGGCCGAGGGCCTGGTCGCCGCCCTCGTGGCCACCCGGCCGCCGTAGGCTGGCGGCCGTGCCGTACCCCGCCCAACGCCTGCGCCGCCTCCGCCGGACCGAGGTCCTGCGGCGGATGGTCGCAGAGACCCGCCTCGGCATCGACGACCTGATGGCGCCGCTCTTCGTGCGCGAGGGGATCGACCAGCCGGTGCCCGTCCCCTCCCTGCCGGGCCAGTACCAGCACACGGTGGCCTCCCTCGTGACCGAGGCCAAGCGACTGGCGTCGCTCGGCGTGCCCGGGCTGATGCTCTTCGGCGTGCCCGCCGCCAAGGACCCGACCGGCTCGGGTGCGTGGGACCCCGACGGCATCGCCCAGCGAGCCCTGGCCGAGCTGGCGGCGACGGTGGGGGACTCCATGGTGCTGGCCGCCGACCTGTGCCTCGACGAGTACACCGACCACGGGCACTGCGGCGTCCTGCGGGACGACGGCACGGTCGACAACGACGCCACCCTCGAGCTGTACGGCCGGGTGGCGCAGGCCCAGGCTCGAGCGGGCGCCGGCGTCGTGGCCCCGAGCGGGATGATGGACGGCCAGGTGGCCGCCGTGCGCGCCGCCCTCGACGCCGGCGGGCAGGAGATGGTGGCCGTCCTCGCCTACGCCGCCAAGTACGCCTCCGCCCTCTACGGCCCCTTCCGGGACGCGGTCGACGTCAACATCGCCGGCGGCGGCAACCGCAACGCCTACCAGCAACAGCCCGCCAACCGGCGCGAGGCGCTGGCCGAGGTCGCCCTCGACGTCGCCGAGGGCGCGGACATGGTGATGGTGAAGCCGGCCGTCACCTACCTCGATGTCGTCGCCGACGTCCGCCGGGCGGTGGACGTGCCCGTGGCCGCCTATCACGTCAGCGGGGAGTACGCCATGATCAAGGCGGCGGCCGATCGGGGCTGGATCGACGGGCCGGCCGTGGCGTTCGAGCAGCTGGGCGCGATCAAGCGGGCCGGTGCCGACGTCGTCCTCACCTACTTCGCCGCCGACGTGGCCGAGGCGCTGGGTGGCTGAGCCCCCCGGGGGCACCAACGCCGAGTGGTTCTCCCGGGCCCGGCGGGCGATCCCCGGCGGGGTCGACTCGCCGGTGCGGTCCTTCACCTCGGTCGGCGGGACGCCGTTCACCGTGGCCCGGGGCGAGGGGCCGTGGGTCCACGACGTCGAGGGCAACCGCTACCTCGACCTGGTCCAGTCCTACGGTGCCGTGCTGCTCGGCCACGGCCACCCGGTGGTCGCCGACGCCGTGCGGCGGGCGGCCGGCGACGGGACCTCGTTCGGCATGCCCACCCGCGGGGAAGTGCTCCTGGCCGAGGCGATCTGCGACCGGGTGCCCGGGTGCGAGCAGGTGCGCCTCGTCTCCTCGGGCACCGAGGCGGCGATGAGCGCGGTCCGGCTCGCCCGCGGCGTGACCGGGCGGGAGCGGGTGGTGAAATTCGCCGGGTGCTACCACGGCCACGCCGACAGCCTCCTCGCCGCCGGCGGCAGCGGCGTCGCCACCCTGGGCCTGCCGGGCTCCGCCGGCGTGCCGCGCGCAGCGGTGGCCGACACGCTGGTGGTGCCCTACAACATCGTCCCCGAGGTAGGCGACGATGTCGCCTGTGTCATCGTCGAGCCGGTTGCCGCCAACATGAACCTGGTGCCCCCGCAGCCCGGCTTTCTCGAGGGCCTGCGGTCGGCGTGCGACCGCGCCGGGGCGCTCCTCTGCTTCGACGAGGTGATCACCGGCTTCCGCCTCGGCCCCGGCGGGGCGACGGCCGCGCTCGGGGCCACGCCCGACCTGTGGTGCTTCGGCAAGGTCATCGGCGGCGGGCTGCCCGTCGGCGCCTTCGGCGGCCGGGCCGACCTACTGGCGGCCCTCGCCCCGGCCGGGCCCGTCTACCAGGCCGGCACCCTGTCGGGGAACCCGCTGGCGACGGCGGCCGGGCGGGCGGTCTTGGAGCACGTCACCCCCGCCGACTACGACGACCTGGCTGCCCGCGCCGCCCGCTTCGCCGCTGACCTGGCTGCGGCCCTGACGAGTGGGGGCCTCCCGGCCCGCTGCCCGACGGCGGGTCCGCTGGTCGGCTGCTACGTCGGGCTGCCCGGCACCGACCCCGCCCCGGCCGTCGACTACGAAAGCGCCGCCGCGGTCGCCGGCAACGGCGTCTACCCCCGGCTGTTCCATGCCATGCTCCGCCGGGGAGTGGCCATGGCGCCCGGCGCCTACGAGGTCATATTCCCCGGGATGGCCCACGGGGAAGCCGAGCTGGCGCTCGTGGTGGCCGCGGCCGCAGACGCCGCCGCCGAGGTGGCGGCCGAGGTGATGGCCGGGGCCTGATCGCCGGGGAGCGATTGATGGGGCCTGATGGCCGGGGGGCGTCCGCCGTACCATGAGCCGGTGGCCCGACCGACGACCTCGAGGGCAGGGCTCGTCTTCACCGGCGTGGCGATGGAGGTGCCGGCCGTCGAGATCGGCGGGCCGGCGACCGCCGCCGAGGGGCTGACGCTTCGCCTCACCTCTGCCGGCATCGACGTCGAGGGTCCCGGCGACGCGGCCGGCCGGACGGTGCCGTGGCAGGCGGTCGAGGGCGGGCGGTGCGGGGAGCGGGGTTTCTCCCCCGGCGGGGCATCGGCCGTCGCCCTCTCGGCCACCGTGGCCGGGAAGTACGTCCGCTGGCTGGTGCCGAGCGAGCAGCTCCCGCCCGACCGGGCGGCGGCCGTCGACGTGCTGCTGGCCAGCCGCTCGGCCGTGCCGGGTGCCCCGCCCTACTGGGCCCCCGAGCCGCCCCCCGGCGCCCACAGCGCGCCGTCCGGCGCCCAGGCCGTTGCCAACGGCGCCCGCACCGCGCCTTCCCGCGCCCAGGCCACGGCCAACGGTGCCCACGGCGACCGCACGGCCCATGGCGACCGCACGGCCCACGGGTACACCGGGCCGGCCGGGTGCAGCGACAGGGGCCGGGACGACGGGGACGACGGGGACGACGGGGACGAGCGGGAGCGGGAGCCGGAGGTCGGGGTGGCCACATCCCTGCTCCCGCTGGTGGCGCCGGTGTTCCGGACCCCGCCGTCCCGCCCGTCGCCCGGACCGGGAGCCGCCCCGGGCCCGGAGCTGGCCGCCACCGGCGGCGCCACTGCCGCCGGTGTTCTCGGCGCCCCCCGCGC
>JBOGGF010000243.1:0-13439 GCA_050743965.1 Acidimicrobiales bacterium | reverse complement strand
CCCCCTGCCATTCCGCGCTTCCCTTGGCCGGCATGCATGCCTCCTCTGCTCCTGGACGTCGCGGTGGTCCGGACGCCTCGACGGTTTCGTTCGCTCCCAGTCTGGTGTGGCGGGACCCACGATGGGTAGTCCGGCCGCCGAGCGGGGCGACTTCGCTGCCGGTTCCCTCGAGCACACCGGTGCACCGGTGCACCGGTGCACCGGTCGTCGGTCGTCGGTGCCTACTCGACGGCGAGCCCGTGGCGTCAGACTGTCGGACCGGCGTCGGCCGCCTTCGCTCGGGGTCGGCTATCCCCATTGCGGACCTGGAGCCGGGGAGCGACGAGCCTCGTGGGTGCCGAGATCGGAGGGAAGGGCGGCAGATCTCGCCTGACTAAGGTGCAGAGTCGCAGCGGCGGGGGGAGAGCGGACGATGACGATTTCTTCCAATGCCGGCAACGACGAGGCCCTCAGCGATCGTCCGCTCGAGCTCCCACACTGGTCGGAACCGGTCACCGCCGCGGCCAGGAGCGACCTGCCCGAGTCGGGTGCCTACCGGCTGAAGCGCTTCCTGCTGGGCAAGCCGCTCATCAGCGAGCAGCTCAGTCAGGAGCGTCTCGGCAAGCCGACTGCGCTCGCTGTCCTGTCCTCCGACGTCATGTCCTCCTCGGCGTATGCCACCGAGGAGATCCTCCGGATCCTCGTGCCGATCGGGGGCCTGGCGGCGTTCGGCCTGGTGACGCCGATCACCCTGATCATCCTGGCGGTGCTCGCCGTGGTCACCATCTGTTACCGCGGTGTCGTGAAGTCGTACCCGAAGGCGGGCGGCTCCTACGTCGTGAGCCGCGACAATTTCGGCCCCAATGTTGCCCAGATCGCCGGTGCCGCGCTCCTGATCAGCTACACGATAACCGTGGCCGTATCGGTGGCCGCCGGGACCGACGCGGTCGTCTCCGCCGTCCCGAGCCTCTCGGGTGCGACCGTCCCTCTGTCGGTCGGCTTCGTGCTGCTGATTGCCTTCGCCAACCTGCGCGGACTGCGCGAGGCAGGGCGCGTGTTCGCCGTGCCCACGTACTTCTTCATCGCCAACATGGCCGTGCTCATCGTGGTGGGCCTGGTCGAGGCGGCCACCGGTCATCTCGGGCACGTCCCGGTGGTCCAGGGCCAGTTGGCATTCGGGCACGAGGGCGGCGGGATCCTTCTCGGCGTGTCGCTGTTCTACGTGGCGCGCGCCTTCGCCAACGGCGGATCGGCCATGACCGGCACGGAGGCAATCTCGAACGGGGTGAGCGTCTTCCGCGATCCGCAGGCTCGGAACGCCCGGACGACGCTGGTGATCATGAGCACGATCCTGGGGTCGATGTTCCTCGGGGTCTCCGTCCTGTCGGCCCTCGCCCACGCCCGGCCCTTCGCCTCGGGAACGCCCACGGTGGTCTCCGAGATCGGGCACCTCGTGTACGGTGGTGGGCCACTCGGCGCAACCCTCTACGGTTGCCTCCAGGCGGCAACCGCCTTGATCCTGATCCTGG
This sequence comes from Acidimicrobiales bacterium, assembly GCA_050743965.1. Lineage (GTDB taxonomy): Bacteria > Actinomycetota > Acidimicrobiia > Acidimicrobiales > RAAP-2 > DAHUZJ01. Next base: position 11,931 of record JBOGGF010000243.1, on the reverse strand, counting down.
CGGCGAACACCAGCTTCACCGGGTTCCCCTTTCTCGTGAGCTTCGTGGCGGAGGACTCGTTCCTGCCGCGCAAGTTGACGGTGCGCGGTCACCGCCTGGTCTTCTCGAACGGCATCATCACGCTCGCCGTGGTGTCGATCGCGCTGCTGGTGGCGACGGGTGCCAAGGTCGCGGCGCTGATCCCCATGTACGCCATCGGGGTCTTCACCGGGTTCACCATGGCCGGTGCCGGCATGGCGACGCACCACCTACGGCACCGGGAGCCGAACTGGCGTCGGGGGGTGGCGGTGAACGCCGCCGCCGCCGCCGTCTGCCTTCTCGTGGTGGTGATCTTCGCCGTCACCGAGTTCACCCGCGGCGCCTGGGTCGTCGTCGTGGTCATGCCGGTGCTCATCTTCGGCCTGATGCGGACCAACCGCCAGTACCGGGTCGAGGACTCGGTGCTGGACGAATCGGTCGCTCTCGAGGCCTGCGAGGCCCCAGTGCTGGCCAGGCACACGGCCATCGTGCTGATCGACCGCATCGACCTCGCCACTGCCCGGGCGATCCAGTACGCGAGGAACCTCAATCCGGGCGAGCTCTATGCGGTGCACTTCAACGTCGACATGCAGCGGGCCGAGGAGGTAATGCGCCAATGGCAAGGTCTCGGGCTGTCCCGGCTGCCCCTCGAGGTGGTCGACGTCCCCGACCGTCGGCTGGGCCGAGCGGCGCTCGACCTGGCGGCGAAGGCGGCGGCCGACGGCAGGACGGAGGTCAGCGTCCTCATCCCCACCCGCGCGTACCGCCGGAGCTGGGCGCTCCTCCTCCACGGACGCGACGGGGACCGACTCGTGCGGGCGCTCGCACGCGTGCCGCACGTCAACGCCACGTTGGTCCCCTTCAACGTTCGCGACCTGGCCGAGAGCAAGCGCCAGCTCAGCACCCATCCGGACCGACTCGTGGCCAAGACAGAAGCTCGGGCAGCGCATCGAGCGGTGACGCCGGACCCGGAGCAGTTCGTCGGCGTCCCGCACGCGACGCCCATCGCCAGCACGAAGTTCCGACAGACGGTGACGGTGGCGGGAAGGATCCGGTCCGTCCGCGTCCACCCCTCGTCTGGCACGTCAGCGCTCGAAGCCACCATTGCGGACGCCAGCGGGTCGGAGATCCTCGTCATGTTCCTCGGGCGCCGGGCGATTCCTGGTCTCCGCACGGGGGCCCAGATCGTGGTCAACGGTCGGATCGGTGAGCGTCGCGGGCATCTCGCCATCCTCAATCCGACGTACGAGCTCATCGCTGTGCCCGACGACGACCGGTCGACCTGACCGGCTGGAAGGGTCGCCGAGGCTGGTGGCCGCGCTCTCCCACTCCGAAGAGCGGAGGGCCCGAGGAGCAGTTGAGGGTGCGGCCCAATGACGTAGGCCCGGCCGATCGTTGCCGGCACGGCGGTCAAGTTGCACGGCGTCGCGACCGGAGGAAGCCGGCGGCAGCCGTCCCCCATGCGAGGACGAGGACGCCGTAGACGCCGAGCGGCGCTGCCGCCGACGGCCCCCACGCCGCGGCAGCCAGGCTCGCGGCGACGGCGAAGTCACGCATGGACGTCGTCAGCAGGAGGGCAGTGCGCACCGGTCTCACGCGGCGCCCGCCGAGGAGCCGGCCGATGACGGCGGACAGGGCGATCAGCGCGGCGAAGACGGGCACGACCGCCGCGTAGGCCGTACCGAGGTGGACCTCGGCAGCGATGAGCGCCACGAGCCCGGCGATGGCGACCGTTGCCGTCACCTTGCCGGCGGTGCCGGCGGTCGCCGCCGGTCGCCACCGGGTACGCAGTGCCAAACCGAGGGCGAGCGGCATGGCGACGACGAGCGCGAGGTGGGCGGCGATCGAAGCGGGGTCCAGTTGGCCGCCTCCGGCCTCCAGGCCGAGAATCGGTCCGGCGAGCAGGATCGTCGCCAGGGTGGACGTCACGAGCACCCCGGCCCCGACGGCCGCGGCACCCCCTGCCATCGCCGCGGTTGCCATCGAGGCGATCTCGCACGGTGCCAGGCCAGCTGCGCGGACGCCGTCCCGCAATGGCCCGGGAGTGACCAACAGCGAGAGCCCCCATGCGACCGCGGGGAGGATGGTCACGCCGACCACCGCGGCGGCTGCGATCACCGGCCACGACGGGACGGCGCTTCGCAGCTCGGTTGGCTCGATGCCGAGAGCGGTGGCGAAGACGAGCACCACCAAGAGGATGTCGATGCCGTGATGGGCAACGACGGCGGTCAGCGGTCGCTGCACGCTCAGGCCGAGTGCCGCGGCGGCGAGGACGGCTACCAGCTCGGGGTACGCGGAAACGGCCAGCCGGAAGCGGCCATCCGCGCTCAGCACGAGCGAAGGGGACGCAACGGGTCCACCGCCGCTCTACCCGCGGCGCGCCAACACTTCGTGCGCCGCAGCCAGCACGGCAGTGGCAGTGGGCCGGTCGTCGGGCGACTGCGGTCGCCAGAGGGTGGTCACAGTCCCGTCGACCACGATCGCATCCGCACCGAGCTGGCGGGTGTCCTCGTCGGCTCTGGACAGGTGATGGCCGGCGGCGATCGCCCTCGCGTAAAGGCGGAGCGTGCCCGGCGAGTACACCTGCCACAGGGCAGCGCGGCCCACCCCGAGACGACGGTAGAGGCGCCGGTCGGGGTCGGACAGGACGAGCCCTCGCCAGCCGATCTGGCCGGCGATCGCCGCGAGGCGGTCCGCCGGGCTGAAGCCGACGGCGGCCAGGCCGATGCGCGATCCGTCGTGGCTGGCTTGCACCTCGACCAGGTGCTGCTGGCAGGGCAGTCAGTGCCGGTGGCGCAGGAGGACGAGAACCTGGACACCGCCGAGATCGCCCAGGCTGACGGGACGCCCGCCGGCTTCCGTGAGCACCAGGTCGTCGACGGCGATGGTGGCGGGCTCGGCTATCGGCACGGTGCGGTCACGCTCCTGAGGGAACCGGGGGCCATTCGACTGAGAGCGCCACGCCCGCGTCGACCAGAAGGTTCCGCACCGGGCAGCGACGCTCGGTGACCTCCGCGACCTTCGCCAGGCGCTCGGGCGCCTCGTCGATACGGACGCGTGCGGTGACCTCCACCGTCTGGAAGTGCGGCCGCACGGCGGCCTCCCCACGCAGGCCGCGGGGGTCGAGGGTGAAGGCGGCGTCGAGCTCGACGCCGTCGTAGGGCCGCGAGAGCTCGCCCACCGCCCGGGCGAACGTGACGGCGCTGCAGCCGCAGAGCGCCCCGATGACCGTCTCGAGGGGGGTGGGCGCGGTGCCCGTCCCGCCGTGGTCGACCGGTTCGTCGGTCGCCAGCTCCAGCCCGCGCGCGGTCGTCACAACGGTCCGGACGCCCTCCTCGTTGCGCGCTCCCAGGCTGCGGCGAGCGAGGCGCGGTGCTTCCGGTGCCGGTCGTGCGTCGGTGTTTCCCATACCACCGGTAACCTTCCCACCGGCGGCACTATTCCATCGGGCGCTCCTCGTGACGTCCCCTCCGGCGCGGCTCGGCCATGGTGACCGTCCCGCACGGCCGTGGCCACCGGCGGCTCGCGTACCGTCCAGACGTTCCCGGAGTACCGCTTCGACACACGCTCGGTCGCCCACAACATCATCAACATGACCGCAATCCCGACAAGGCTCGACCTGTCCGGCACGGGCCTGCACTACATGGAGATGGACCCGTTCGCCGCGGGCGTGGCCCCTGGCCGGCCGGTCCTGCGCTTCTTCCGGGCGGTGGACGCGACGGTGGCGGGTCTCGCCGAAGAGGACCCCGAGGAGTCGGCTCGCTACGCGAGGTGGATGGACTGGGCCCTCCCGACCGTCGAGGCCGCGGTGGCGCTCCTCGACCGGCGCGGCTGGCACGGTGGCGCCTCGGCCGTCGTCGCCGACCTCCGGGCCTTCCGGGAGATCGGTGGACTGGCCGCCACGGCCGGGACGCTCGCTTCTCCCTACCGCGCCCTGCTCGGCGGCCCACCCGCACGTGGCCCTCGACCTCGTCGAGCCGCCCGCAACCGGCCGGGCCGTCGACACCCTGCGCTTGGCACATGCCGGCAACGCCGTCCAGCTGGTGCTCCACGTAGCGACGACGGCCCTTCCCCCCTATCGGGCGCGAGGCACGGTGACTGGAACGGGCTGCTGAGCCACGTGGGCACCGTCGACGACTTCGCCCGAGGCTTCACGAGGGCCGGGGCCGGGTTCCTGCCCGCTCCGCCGCCCCACTATGCCTTCTCCCCGAGTGCCATGGACGCCTCGCTGGTGCCGCCAGGTCGGCACTTCACCTATCTTGCCTATTCGTGTGCCCCGGCGGTGGTCGCCGATGGCTGGGAACGGCAGGCCGAGTCGTTTGCTGCCGCCATGGCCGACCGCCTGGAGGCCCATGCACCGGGCTTTCGAGAGACGGTCGTCGACCTCCGGGTGCGTACGCCGCAGCAGATGGCCGACGATCTCGGGTGGCCGGCGGCGCACCCGACGCACCTGGACATCACGCTCGACCAGCTCGTCCACTCCGGCCGGTGCCGACGATGGGTGATCACCGCACCCCGGTCGGTGGCCTGCTCCTCGCTGGTGCCGGCAGCGCGCCCGTGGGTGGGGTCTCGGGCCTCCCGGGCCGGGCGGCGGCACGCCGGCTGCTCCGGGATTGGGATCGGAACCGTCGCTGACAGAGGCCGCGGACGCCGCGGACGCCGCCGACCGCCGCAGCCTTCGTGGGGCGGAATGCCGTGACAGCCGATCCGGTTCCGGGTATGCGCGGACGCGCTGGTACGCGTCGCGCGTGTCAGCTCCCGGACCCTGCTCGGAGGAAGGAGCTGCAGAATGGTCGAGGCACGGCAGACGGTCCCATCGCTCGAGGTGGACCTCGCCGGAGGAGGGCACGTCTCACTTGCCGGCCAGCATCCCGTCCGCTGGGTCAGCGAGCACGACGACCTGGCACGAGGGGATGCGTGATGGCCGGGAGATCGAAGTCCAGCCGGCACCGCACTCCCCTCGGCACCATCATCCGCGGCGCCCTGGCCGGGGCCGTCGGCACGGCGGCCATGGACCTCGTCCAGTACGCCCAGTACCGGGCCGGCGGCGGCGAGGACGAGCTGGTCCACTACGAGTTCGGCGCGGTGAAGGATTGGGACAGCGCACCAGCCCCGGCCCAGGTCGGCAAGCGGGTCGTCGAGGGGCTCTTCCGTTCCGAGCTTTCCGACGGCGTCGCCAACCGTGTGAACAATGTCGTCCACTGGGCGTACGGCACCGGATGGGGTGCCGTCTACGGCGTGCTCGCCGGGTCGGCGGCGCGGCCGCGCTCCGGGTGGGGGCCGCTGTTCGGGACCGTCCAATGGCTCTCGGACTACGTCGTGCTCCCGCCCACCGGGCTGTACCAGCCGATCACTGAGTACGGCGCCAAGACGCTCTCCAAGGACTGGGCCAGCCGCCTCGTCTACGGCACGACGGTCGCCGTCGTGTGGCGAGTGCTCGTCCGCGGCTGAGTCACACCGCGCAGCGGTACGGCCGAGGCATGGAGCCGTCGCCGAGGCGGGCGGCGAGGAAGCGCTCGACGACCAGCTCCTTCGCCCGGGCCAGCGGGAGGCTGCCGGCGGCCAGCTGCATGTCGGGGCTGGTTCGGCTGTCGGCACCGGCGGGGTGCCAGTAGACGCCGTCGGCGGCCACGGTCAGCTCGGGCACCGTGGTCGTCTCGGCGATGGCGAGGCCGGCCGACGAGAGGCCCCGGCACAGGAGCGGCCGGACCACGAAGCCGTCGGGCGCGATGCCGAGCTCGGTGAGGAGCGCCGCGACCTCGTCGACCTCGCCGGCGTTCTCGGGCGTCTCGGTCATGGCCACCCGCAGCGGCACCTCCAGGTCGACCAGGGTGGCAATGCCCGACATGGTGCGGGCCCACGAGCCCCGGCCACGGTGGGCGTCGTGGGTCTCGGGCCGGGCGCCGTCGAGCGACGTCTGGACGACGAGGCGGTCACTGCCGGCGAAGCGGCGGAAACACTCGAGGCGCGTGCCCCGGAGCACGGTGGCGTTGGTGAGCACCACCGTGGGCAGCCGTGTCGAGGCATGGGCGAGCAGCGCGGCGATCTCGGGGTGCAGCAGCGGCTCACCGCCGGTCACGTACAGCTCGGCGAACCCCTCCTCCACCGCTTCGTCCACCAACGAGCAGAACCGCTCGGGAGCCAGCGTCCGGGGCTCGGCCCGGGGGGACGAGGCGACGGCGCAGTAGTCGCACGCCAGGTTGCAGTGGAAGTTCGTGTAGATCCACAGGCGGCGGGGGAACCACGGGCTCCCGAACAACGGGACGACCGGTCGCCGATCGTCCGGCCGGTCTGCCGGCGCGTCACCCGGCTCGCCACCGCCGTCTCCCCACCCTCCGCCGGCCGGATCGAAGTCGGTGGGCAGCGCAGATCGGTAGAGGTGGTAGCGGCCCCGCGAGCGCTCGACCGGGGGCAGGACTTCGAGGCACGTCGTCCACCATCCGGTCTCGATGGTCTCGACGAAGGCCTCGGGGATCCCCGCCGCCCGCATGGAGGCGGCCTGGGCCCGCCAGTCATAGGCGAGGGGGACCAGCTCGGCCCGCGCCTCACCGCCGTCGACATCGAGCACGGCGTACCACACGTCGGTCCGGCCGTCATTGGCAGGCTTGCCCAGCACTCCCACGTTGACCACCAAGGCGCCGCGCACCCGGCGCTGCCACGGCAGGCCCGAGTGGGTGCAGCAGACGACCGCCGCCCCGCTGGCGCCGGCGCGCCGGCGGTGCTCGGCCTCGGGGAGCGACTCCCACCAGAAGTCGTTGAGGGCGAGGGGCGAGCCGTGCACCAGGTGGACGTCGCAGCCGCCGAGGGCGAACCGCCGCTCGGTCGGCAGCTCACCCATCCAGGCGGCGAAGGCGCCGCTGGTCTGGGCCCGGGTGTGGTCGTAGATGAGCTGCGCGTACGCGTTGTCCTGGGCGTCCCGGTAGCCGCAGCCACAGTCGGGGTCGCCCCGGGCGATGGCGACGTCGTAGTTGCCGGCGACGCAGGTGATGTCGTGCTCGGTGAGGAGCGGCCACAGGGCGTCGACCTCGGCCCCGAAGCCGCCCAGGTCGCCCAGGCAGAACAGCCGCTCGCACCCGCGGCGCCGGGCGTCGTAGGCGAAGGCACGCAGGGCATAGGGATTGGCGTAGGGGCCGCCGCACACGGCGATGCGGCTCACGCCGAGGCCTCGGCGGACTGCGGCCCGACCGACAGGGGTGCGGAGAGCGGGGCGAGCATTTCGAGCGGCCGACGGGCCGGCTCCACCCCGCCGCGTCGGGCGTAGACGGCGATGGCGGCGACCCCGGCGAGCCAGAACCCCACCACCAGTAGGTACGAGACGGTCGGCCCGACCGCCGTGGCGATCGAGGGGAGGGCCAGGGTGCCGACGATGGCCCCCACCCGGCCGATCCCGACCGAGGTGCCCACGCCCACGCCGCGCAGGTGGGTCGGGAACAGCTCGGTGAACGTCGGGTAGGCCGAGGTCCACGCGGCGGTGCCCGCACCGCTGGCGACGACGAAGGCGAGGGTCACCCACAGGGCACTACCCGAGGCGGTGGCCAGGGCCAGCAGGCCGATGCCGGCGGCGGCGGCGAGGTAGGTGACGCCCACGGTCAGGCGGTGGCCGACCCGGTCGAAGCACGTCGCCATGGCGAGCCCGCCGGCCAGCCCGCCTGCGTTGCCGACGATGTAGAAGAACGGGATGGCGGCATCCGAGATGTGCACCCGGTGGAGGACCACCACCGACAGCAGGGCGAAGATCCCGTAGTAGCCGAACGCCTCGGCCAGGTCGAGGACGGCCCCGAGGGCGAGCCGGCTCGGGTAGCGGCGGACCAGCTCGCCGAGGCCCTGGCGGAACCGCGGGGTCGGCGCATCGAACGCCGCCAGGCGCCCGGCCGGCACGGGTGGGAAGGGCGCCGCGGCGCCACGGGCCTCCAGGGAAGCGAGCACCTGCTCGGCCTCGCGGTGGCGCCCCCGGGCAGCGAGCCAGCGCGGCGACTCGGGGATGCGGCGGCGGAACACGAGCACCACCAGGGCGATCGCGCCGCCGAAGACGAAGAGGAACCGCCACGAGGTGGCATTGCCGACGGCGAAGACGTCGAGCACGACGTAGGCGAGCAGGGCGGCAAGGGCCGCCCCGGCCGGCCAGAAGTTCATGATGAGGGCGTTGGCCCGGCCCCGGGTGCGGGCCGGGATCAGCTCGGCGATGGCGGCGTTGACGATGGCGTACTCGGCCCCCACCCCGAGGGCGGCGAGGAAGCGCAGGCCGTAGACGGCGGCGAGGTCCGGGCTGAGCCCGGTCAGCACCGTAAATCCGGCGTACCACAGCAGGGTGGCCACGAACAGGCGTCGCCGGCCGAAGCGGTCGGTGAGGCGTCCGCCGAGCACCGCGCCGACCAGGATGCCTCCGAGCCAGACCGCCAGGATCGCGTCGCGCTCGAAGACGGTGGCACCGAAGTGGTCCCCCAGCGGCCCGACGGCGTTGGAGAACATCTGGACCTCGAAGGAGTCGAAGAGCCACCCGGCGCCGAGAGCCACGAGGATGTTGGTGTGTAGGTGGCTCCAGGCCAGCCGGTCGAGCCGGGCCCCGACCTCGGCCTGGGCGAGCGGTCGCGTCATGTAGTCCCCCGGTCCGTCAGCACGATCCGGGTCGGCCACCGCTGTCGCTGTCGCTGTCGCCGGCCGAGTCCGGGGCGGTCGCCGCCCCCTCGGGTCGCCGCCGCCGAGGAAGCGGGAGCAGCTCGGCGAGCGTGACGTTCTCGTCCGGATCGAGGACGCTGTGCTGGACGCAGGCCGGGACCAGCTCGCCCGTTTCGGGGTGCGCCATCGCGTAGAAGCACGCCTGCAGGCGCTCCTGGGTCTCCCGCAGGCGCGGGTCGTCGCTCCTCTCCCCTCGCCGGAGCGCTTCCCAGGCCGGCTTGACGTCGTCGGCGTGCATGAAGCGGTGCATGACGAAGGTCATCGGCACGAGCTCCCGGTGGAGCACGGCCCGGAGCACCGAGATGGCGCCTCCCGATCGGCGGAGATGACGCCGGAGCCACCCGGCGGCGACGACCGCCAGGCCCGGTCGCCGGTACAGCACCCGGGCCAGGCGGAGGGCGAGCAGCCACGCAGGGGCGTGCCAGTGGAAGCCCCCCAGGTGGGCGTAGTAGGCGTCGCGCACCGCCAGGTCCTCGGGATCGTCCTCGTCGAGGACCGGGTACCACCGCTCGCCGAGGTAGTAGCCGGTGGCCGACCGATTGCAGCGCTCGTCGCCGGTCTGGAGCGCCCGGTAGGGAAGCCGCGTCCGGACACCTTCCTCGATCCGCACCCACACCGCGTCGGCGTCGAGGGCGCGGTAGTCCTCCTTCCAACGCCGCTCGTCACCGACGAAGGCGGCGGGCTGGAACGAGAGCATGTTGAACCCCATCGTCCGGCAGTCCCGCACCAGCTGGGGGACCTGGTCGAGATTGGCCGGGGTGACGGTCATGTTGTGGGCGAGGTAGAAGGCCACGCCGTGCTCCGACCGCAGGCGGGCGAACAGATCGCAGAACGCCTGGCGGTGCGGGTTCAGCTCCTCCTCCTTCGACGGGCGCCGCACGCCGCGCCGGCCACGCATCGTGGTGTCGAAGTGGCCGGCGAAGGAGATCCGGTCGAACCGCCTCTCTCCGTCGGGGCCGATCGCCAGGGCCTCGAGGTAGTCGTAGTCGATGTCGCCGTGGGTGAAGCTCATCGGTTCGCGGCCGTGCCGGCGCATCACGGCCAGCGCGGCGGCGTGGTCGTCGGGGTCGAGGAGGCTCACCTCCCCGCCGATCAACTGCGCGTGGGCGTGGGGACCGCGGACCGAGGCGAGATGGGCCATCTGGCGCTCGACCTCGGCCACGGTGTGGGCGCCGTCCACGTTCACCCGGTTGGCATCGGCCGAGTGGTAGCAGGGCGTGCAGGTGAAGTTGCACCGGGGGAACACCCCGTGGGTTCCCTCGCAACCCACCGCAGCTCGCCCCAGCGTCTGGGCGTCGGTGCGGACGTGGTCGGGAAGCTCGCGCCAGCGTCGGTCGAGCGCGGTGCGGGTCTCTGGCGCGACGGGACGGGTGGCGCGCTCGATCTGGCGCAGCCAGCCGGATGGTGAATGCGGATGTTCCCTGGCGATCTTCCCCCTGGCACTCTTCATCCGTCTCCTCCGCGATCGTCTACCGATCTTCACACCGGATCCGCGCACCGCATTGGGCATGTGCCCCGGTGCCCCGGTGCCCCGGTGCCCCGAGCCTCGTTGCTCTCCGGGTCGGAAACCCGGCGGCGCGGCGCGTGCTTCCGACATTCTTGGTCCTTCCGCGCCGCGCCCCGACAGATGGGACAGGTCCCGGCGCGCGCAGTTGGCCGGGGGCGTCCTACCCGCAGGACCACACCGAAAACAGGACCGCCTGATCGGTCTCTCCGGGATGGAGCTGGCGGATCGACACGGCCGCTCCGAACGCCCGATTTTGCCGTCCAGCAACGCGTTGATCAGGAGACCGACGGCCGACGCGCGTCGCACCGACCCGAGCCGTTCACGCCAGATCACCTGTAGCTGGTTGACCTGGTCCTCGAAAGTGTTGGCCTCGGCTACTGCTCGCCGGCTACCAGCTGACGTGTGAGAAAGTCCCCCAGCTCGGGCCTCCCTGGCGCCGGTCGATGACGGTGTGCACGCCGCTCCCGTTGTCGGTGAACAGCACGGTGTACCTCGCCGGTGCCAACTTGGGCAGTGGGATCGTCATCGGGTTGCACGACTGCTGGGTGGACCCGAGCAGGTCGGACCTGCTCGGGTCCGCACGCAGCTCGCCGCTCGTCCCGAGGCAGTGGCCGACCGACGACCGTGACGTCTCGTGGAGCATCAGGTCGAAGAAGACGAGTGGCGCCGGGCCCGTGCGGTAGCCGTACTTGCGACCGCACGCCTCGAGGACGGCGAAGCCGGTCCTGGTGGCGGCGACGGCGTTCGCCTGGCAGTTCGGGTCCATGTGGACCCGGCGGCCGGGGAGACGGGGGGCTGGCCTCATGGCCGGGACGACAGCCAGCTCTTTGGGCAGCGGTGTCCCGCACATGCGGGAGCCCCCGACTGTGCGGAGAGCGGACCTTCCGTAGGCGAGGGCCAGGTCCTTTCCGTCCGGGGACCAGGAGAGGCTTCCGAAGGAGTGGCAGGGGGCAAGTGCTCTTCCGATGGTCCAGGAGCGGCCGGTGGCAAGGTCATCGACGACCAGGTACTTGCCGGGGGTCCGGGTGCATGTTGCAACGACATAGGCGAGGAGCTCTCCGCCCGGGCTCGGCTGGGCATCTTCGACGAGCTCGTTGCCAGAGCCGATCAACACGGCCTTCGCCGCGCCGGTCTTCGGAACGATCCTGACGACCGCACTGGCGCAGGTACCCGGGATCCCGCACCCCGCCGTGTCGCCGGCGCAGCGGGGCCCATGAGAGAAGGTCAGCCAGATGCGGCATCTTCGGTCGACGGCCGTCGTGTCGACGCCCATGTGGCGGGCGACGGCCGGCATCACGACGTGCTCGACGTCTCCCGTGGCCGCATCGTTGACCGTGACGGCCCAGGGCCCGTCCTGTCCGGGGGGCGGACTGACCGCTACGAACGAATCTGGGGCGGTCACCGGCGGAGTTGCCGATACCGTCCGATGGTTCACTGCGCTCGGGGGCGTCGACCTCGACAAACCCGCGCTGTCCCGTCGCAGGGGGGGAGTGTGTCGCCCGATGGGCCCCGCCGGCCACGTTTGTGGCCGGCGGGGCCGTGATCGTAGCCAGCGGCTGCGGCCCCGTCGTTCGCTTTCAGCGGTCCACCGCCCGGCACACCCGGGCGAGCAGCTCGGCGCCGAACGGCAGGGTGACCAGCAGGATACCGCCCTGTTCCAGAGTCCGCGGCAGATCGATCTCCGGCGCGCCGGGGGGCGGGCACAGCGCGCGACGGACGAAAGGCTGCCC
>JBOGGF010000242.1:0-6836 GCA_050743965.1 Acidimicrobiales bacterium | reverse complement strand
CGGCGCCACCACCTGCTCGACCAGACCGACCTCGCGGTCGACCGCATTGCGATAGACGCGCAGGTGGCGCGGCTCGATACCGTAGCGCCCCAGTTCGCCCGCCAGGGTGGCCACCATCATCGCCTCGGTGTCGTAGTAGGTCGCGCCGGCCACGGTGATCGCCTCGACCAGACCGAAGCGCTCGAGCGCGGCGACCTCCGCCGCCGCGAGGCCGGTCGTAGCGCACAGCTCATCGAGGGTCAGGCTCGCCGCGGGCGCCCGGTCGTCGGGCGACCGATCGTCCGGCGCGGCCGCCGATCCCGTCAACGTGACCGCGTGCGCCGGCGCGTGGGACGGCACCGCGACCGGGGGCTCGTGGCTGGCGTGGGCCGGGACCGGCTCCGCCTCGGCCGTCTCGGGCGTCTCGTCGTCGGGCTCTCTCTCCCCGTGCCCGGTCCGGGGCCCTTCGGTCACCGGCGCAACCGGCGTCTCGTCGTCGGGCTCCGCTACCGCGTCACCGCCACCACCGCCCGCCTCGCCACCCATGGCCCCGCCACCGGCGGGCTGCGCGCCACCGGGCTCACCGGCGACCGCGGCCGGATCGGTGGCCGCGCCCGCACCAGGGCCCGCGCCCGCTCCGTTCGATGCCCCCGCCGGCGTCCGTCCCGGCGGCTCAGCAGCAGCGTCGGAGGTCCCACCGGCCGGTCGGGTCCCGCTCACTGCCTCCCCGCCGGCCGCCGGTGCGACCACGTGGACGGTGGTGCCGTTGCCACCTCCACTCTCGGTCGCCAGACGGGTAGCCGCGACGGCGGCGGCGACCCTGGCGGCGACGGCCGGGCGGCCGGCCTCGGGTCCCGTCCCGCCACCGGACCCGTCGCCGTGGCCGCCGCCACCGGGCTGGTCGCCCGGCGGGCGAGGGCGGGCGGGGGGCGGCTCGTCGTCGGGAACCCCGTTGCCGGCACGCGCCAGCCGGTCCCGGATGACCTTCAGCGGCAGGAAGTTGTCCCGCTGCTCGCGCAGCACCCATCGCAGGCGCTCGACGTCGTGCTCGTAGAATTTTCGGTAGCCCGACGGCGACCGCTCCGGGTTGACCAGCCGCTGGCTCTCGAGGAACCGGATCTTGGAGATGGTGACGTCGGGGAACTCCTCACGCAGGAGAGTGAGCACGTCGCCGATGGACAGGTACGCGCGGGCGCCGCTCACACCGCGCTCCCCGCCGGCCCGGCAACCGGCGGCCCGGCAACCGGCGGGCCGACCCCGTGCAAGCCCCGGTGCCGGGACGCCGGGGCTGTGCTCACTCGTCCCCTGCCACGAGGAACACCAACTTGAATTTGCCGATCTGGACCTCGTCGCCGGGCGAGAGCACCTTTTCCTCGATCCGCTCACGGTTGACGTACGTGCCGTTGAGCGAGCCGAGGTCGCGTACCACCACCTTGCCGTCGTCCTCCCGTCGGAACTCGGCGTGGCGCCGCGAGACGGTGATGTCGTCCAGGAAGATGTCGCTCTCCGGATGCCGGCCGGCAATGGTCGTTGGCAGCTCGAGCAGGTAGCGGACCCCGACATTTGGGCCCCGCCGCACGACCAGGGCGCCGGTGCCGTGCGGCACCTCGACCAGGGTGATCGCCGCCTCCTCGTCCGGGCTCTCGCCGTGGACGTCCACTGCCTGGAGCGTCACGGTCGTGTCGGAGTGGTCCAGGGGCAGCGCGGTGCCACAGGACGAGCAGAAATTCACCCCCTCCGGATTCCGATGCCCACAGTTGTGGCAGTACACGCCCACCACGGTAGTCGCGAGCCGGCGGCATTTTCCCGGGCCGCCGGACGGTCACGCTTCGGTCAACCGGCGGTAGCCCTCGGCATCGAGCAGGTCCCCCAGCCCGGCCGTGTCGGCCACCTCCAGCTCGCACAACCAGCCCTCGCCGTAGGGGTCGTGGTTGAGGTGCTCGGGCGCGTCGACCGCCGCCCCGTTCACCGCCACCACGGTGCCCGCCACCGGTGCGTAGATCTCCGACACCGACTTCGTCGACTCGACCTCACCGAGCACGTCACCGGCGGCCACCGTGGTGCCCACGGCGGGCAGGTCCACGAACACCACGTCGCCCAGCGCGTCCTGGGCGTAGTCGGTGATGCCCACCCGCACGCGGGACCCGTCCGCTCGGGCCCACTCGTGGTCGGTCGAGTACCGGCGGTCGTCAGGGGTCTCCATGGCCGGCGACCCTACCGGATCAGGCGCTTGAGCGGAGGAGCTGGCGCAGCCGCACGGCGTACTGCTGGGCGCGGGCCCCGGCCCGGGCGTCACTCGGCCCTTCCGCCCACACGTGGGTCACCGGCTCGTCGGGGTCGGGCAGCACCAGCGCCCACCCGTCCTCCTCGGGCACCTTCACCCCGTCGACCAGGATCAGGTCGCGGCCGTCGAGCTGCTCGACCAGCGTGCGCATGACCATTCCCTTCTGCTCCCACGGCGTCATCACCGCCTCGTGGGCGATGTGCACCACCGGCAGGGAGTGCACCAGCTTGGACAGCGACTGGCCCGTGAGGGACAGCATCGCCACCAGCTCGACCAGCGTCGCCGCGGCGTCGGTGGCCGGGAGGAATTCCGGCCACAGGTAGCTGCCAGCCTGGCCGGCGGCGAACACGATGTCGTCGCGCGACGCCGTCTCCATGAGATGGGCCGCCGAGAGCTTGGTGAAGGTGATCGACGACCGGGCGTCGGCGCAGATGACCTCGGCGTGGCGGCTAACCGCCACGGGAAGGGAGACCTTCGCCCCGGGCCGCGTCTCGACCACGAGCCGGAGCAGCGCCAGGAGCGCCTGGTCGTCGGAGAGGATCGTGCCCTCGTCGTCCACCACCACGATGCGCTCACCGTCGGCGTCGACCACCGCGCCGAGCTGTGCGCCCGAGGCCCGGACGAGGTCCGAGACGCGCCGGGCGTGGGCGTCGCGGTCGACCGACATCATCCCCGCCGTGTGGGCGTAGGGGTTGACCACCAGCACGTCGGCGTCCAGCTTGGAGAGCAGGTTGGGCATGACGAAGCTGGTCGATCCGTACGAGAGGTCGAGCACCAGCTTCATGCCACCGGTGCGGACCGAGGAGAGGTCCACCGCCCCGACCAGGTCGGCGGTGTACTGCTCGACGGCCCGGGCGGGGAAGTCGATATCGCCGATGTCGCCGGCCAGCACGCGCCGGAAGTCCTCGCGGTGGTAGAGGCGCTCGACACCCCGCTGCCCCGTCTCCGCCAGGTCGAGTCCCTCGCGGTCGAAGTACCGGATCACCACCGACTGGGGATCGTCGGGGACGAGGCGGACCGTCGCCCCGCCGCGGTTGCCCGAAGAGCGGATGTGGTGACGGGTCACCGGGATGGTGGCGACCTCGAGGTCCTCGACGTTGATCCCGGCGGCGTTGCACCCGATCATGACGGCCCGCTTGAGCACCCGGGCGGCCCGGCTCGTATCGCGCGAGGCGGTGATGATGGTGCCCTTCTCCAACGTCGACGCCCACGCCATCGACAGCCGGACCGCCAGCTCGGGGGTGACGTCGACGTTGGCGATCCCGCGAACGCCGTCCCGGCCGAACAGGGTGCGGGCGCCACGCGACTCCCACACGATCGAGGAGTTGACGACGGCGCTCGCCTCCACCGTCTTGAACGGGTACACCTTGACCCCCGCCCGGACCTCGGCATGGGCGCCGACGAGACAGCCCTCCCCGAGCACCGAGCCCGGGTCGCACCGGGCGCCCTGGCGCAGGTCGCACGACCGGCCGACCACGGCACCGGCCAGCCGCACCCCGGTGCCGAAGTAGGCATTGTCGTGGACCACCGAGCGGCGCACCTCGGCACCGTCGGCCACCCGCACGTTCGAGCCCAGGGTGGTGTACTCGCCGAGGACGGCCCCCGGCCCGACGGTGCAGTTGTCGCCGATGATGGCCGGCCCCTCGACGGTAGCGGCGGGGTCGATGGTCGAGCCCTTGCCCAGCCACACCCCCGGCCGGACCTCGAAGCCCTCGACGTCGACGGTGACCTTGCCGTCGAGGATGTCCTGGTGGGCGCGGAGGTAGGCCTCGGTCGTGCCCACGTCCTCCCAGTAGCCCTCGGCGACGTAGCCGGCGATCGGCCGGCCCGACTCGAGCACGTTGGGGAAGACCTCGCCGGAGAAGTCGACCGACCGGCCCTCGGGAATGAAGTCGAAGATCTCCGGCTCGAGGACGAAGATGCCGGTGTTGATGGTGTCGCTGAACACCTGGCCCCACGTCGGCTTCTCCAGGAACCGCTCGACGTTGCCGTCCTCGTCGGCGATCACGATGCCGAACTCCAGCGGGTTCTCCACCGCGCACAGCGCCAGCGTGGCCAGCGCGCCCTTGCGTTGGTGGAAGTCGACGACGACGGAGAGGTCGATGTCGGTGAGCACGTCCCCGGAGATGACGAGGAACGGCTCGTCCAGCTCCTCCCGGGCGTTCAGGACCGACCCCGCCGTCCCGAGCGGCGTCTCCTCCGTGGCGTAGACCATGCGCACGCCCAGCTCCGAGCCGTCGCCGAAGTAGGTACGGATGGCATTGGCCATGAACGCGACCGTCACGACGATGTCGGTCATCCCGTGCTGGCGCAGCAGACCGACTACGTGCTCCATCATCGGCCGATTGGCCATCGGCAGCATCGGCTTGGGCTGGTTCGACGTGAGTGGGCGGAGCCTCGTGCCCTCGCCTCCCGCCATGATGACTGCTTTCATGCACCGACCTCCCCAGTGTGCTGCATCGGTCCCGGACCGCCCCCGTCCATGGGCCGCGCCGGCTCCGAGCGGCCAGCGACGGCCCGCGGCGACCCCGAGCCAGCTGCGCCGTTCCCAGGCGTCCCAGGCCCGGTCGCCCGGGACCGCCGGCCCTCGACCAGCGCCCGGCGAGCCGGCGCCAGGTAGGCGACAGCGGCTACCCAGGCCAGGGCGAGCCCCAGCCCGCCGGCAGCCCAGGCGAAGTCGTGGAAGGGTGCCTGCCACGCCGCCGAGCCGTGGCTGAGCAGGAAGGCCGGGTAGGACCACATCAGACCGAAGGCGCCGGCCTTGCCGACCCACAGCACGTCGATGCGGCGGGCGCCGAGCGCCGCAAGGACGAGAACCGTGCCCGAGACGACCACCTCGCGGGCGAGCGTGGCCACGGCGAACCACACCGGCACGGCCCCGTGGACCACGACCGAGAGCACCGCCGTGCCCAGGAGGATCCGGTCCGCCAACGGGTCCAGCACCTTGCCCATCGTCGACACCTGGTGGAAGCGCCGGGCCACCTTGCCGTCCACCCAGTCGGTGGCGCCGAGCACGCCCAGCAGGATCGCCGCCGCCGTCTGGCGCCCGGCGCCGAAGAGCAGCCACACGAACAGCGGCACGCACAGCAGGCGCACGCCCGTGATGGCGTTGGGGACGGTGAGGATGCGGTCCAGTCCCTCCTCGCCTTCCCCCGTCGCGGCGGGCACCGCCGCACCGGTGGGATCGGGCGAGACCATGGGTCGAGTCTACGGGGGGCCCGTCGTGATGGCGGTGCTGTGACAGTCTGGTCGCCGTGGCGAGGTTCGATCCGTTCCGCGGCGTGCGCTACGCCGGCCAGCCGCTGGACCGCGTCATCGCGCCGCCCTACGACGTCGTCGACCCGGCCGAGCGCGCCCTCCTGGCCGCCCGCAGCCCGTACAACGCCGTCCACCTCGAGCTGCCCGAGCCCGACCCGGCGACCGGTGCCGACCGCTACGCCGCCGCGGCCAGCCTGCTGCGGACGTGGGTGGGCTCGGGGGTGCTGGCGGCGGACGCCGTCCCCGCCCTGTACCCCTACCGGACGACCACGCCCGAGGGGCGCTCGTCGACCGGGGTGCTGGGCGCCCTCTCCATCGGCGACGACGTCCTCCCGCACGAGGAGACGCTGCCCAAGCCCCGGAGCGACCGCCTCGACCTGCAGCGCGCCACCGCCGCCAACCTCTCCCCCATCTGGGCCCTGTCGCTCACCCGGGGGCTCACCGACCACTTCGCCCCCGACGGCCCGCCGGTGGCCGACGTGGTCGACGACGACGGGGTGCGCCACCAGCTATGGGTGGTCGCCGATGCCGACACGATCGCCGCCGTCGGCGAGTCGGTGGCCGGGGCCCCGCTGGTGCTCGCCGACGGGCACCACCGCTACGAGACGGCCAAGGCCTACCGGGCGGAGGCCCGGGCGGCGCACGGCGACCGACCCGGCCCCTACGACGCGGTGCTGGCCCTCGTGGTCGAGCTGACGGCCGAGCAGCTCGCGGTCGGCCCCATCCACCGGCTGGTGCACGGGCTCGACTCGCCGCCGGACGTGCCGGCCACCTTCGGCCCGTGGTTCGCAGCGGAGCCGGCGGGGCCGCTCACCGAGGAGGTCGTAGCGCCGCTGGCCCGAGCCCGGGAGCTGGCCGTGCTCACCCCCCACGGCGTCTGGCGGCTCGCCCGCCGGCCGCCGGGCGGTCCGGCGACCCGACCGGCCGGAGACCCGCCGGCGGGCACCCTCCTCGACGCCGCCGCTGCCGACCGGGCGGTCGACACGCTGGCGGGGGCCGAGCGTTCCTACGACGACCGGTGGGAGGCGGTCCTGGCCGCCGTCCGCTGCGGCGTGGCCCAGGCAGGGATCCTGCTGCGGCCGGTGACGGTCGAGCAGATCGCCGAGCACGCCGCGGCGGGCCGCCGCATGCCCCCCAAGACCACCTTCTTCACTCCCAAGCCCCGCTCAGGAATGGTGTACCGGCTCCTCACCTGAGACGTTCGCCACGTCGACGGCGCCGTCCCCTCCGATGGCGCCTTCGGCGTCGGCCGGGGCGGCGACAGCGGTCGAGGCGGCGACCCCTCGACGCCGTTGCGGTGCCCACAGAGCCCAGG